>NZ_SSOH01000012.1:0-40077 GCF_029873155.1 Pseudomonas sp. BN515
TACAAGGCAGACCTGCGGTCTGCTTGGCGATTGGAATCGCCCCTACAAGCACCGCGCCGCTTGCATACCTGCGTGGGAGCGAATTCATTCGCGAAAGCGGACCGGCGGTTCGCCCTGAGAGGCCGAAGTCCATCCCATCGCGATTGAAATCGCTCCCACAAAAAGCGGCCTCTCCCTATAGGGCTGCCCTTAGCACCGACCTGCAGGGGCGAATTCATTCGCCAAGGGCAGCGCAGCTGCCCCCAGAATCAGCAACCCGCACAGCGATTGAAATCGCCCCCAGAAAAGCGGGCACGGACTCAGACCAGTCCCTCCGCCTTCAGCGCCTCCTGCACGGCTGGGCGGGAAGCGACGCGGCCCTGGAATTCCAGGAGTTCCGGGCAGTCGGAAATATCCATTTTCAGGAACCCCGCCCAGTTGGCCACGGTGAACAGATAGGCATCCGCCGCGGTGAAGTCGTTGCCAGTGAGGTACTGGCGGCCGCGCAACTGCTCCGAGGTCCATTGCAGACGCCGGTGGGCCATGCCGGTGTAGGTCGCCTTGGCCTTGTCATCAAGGGTGGGGTTGAACAGCGCCCCGAAGCTCTTGTGCACTTCGCTGTTGATGAACGCCTGCCATTCCATGACGCGGTAGCGCATCAGGGAGCCGGCGGCCGGCATCAGGTCGGTGCGGCCGGCCTGGTCGCACAGGTACTGGCAGATCACCGGCCCTTCGCTGAAGGACTGCCCGTTATCCAGCTCCAGCAGGGGCACGTAGCCCTTGGGGTTGTTGCGGTAGTAGTCGTCACCGTGCGCGGTCTTGTGGGCACCCAGGTCGACCTTTTCAAGGTTGAAGGGCTTGCCGATCTCGCGCAGGACGATATGCACGGCAAGTGAGCAGGCTCCGGGAGAATAGAAGAGTTTCATCGCATGGGCTCCTCTGGCAGGCCACAGGTAGCCGGCGCAGGCAGCGCGCCGGCCGGGGGGCATCAGGACAAGCATAGTGGGGTTGCCCCCACGAACAGTGGACCAGCCTGTGGAAAAGCTGTTCGTCCCCGCTGCTCGCCCACGGCCTGCGGGACTTGCGGAGGATTGGTGATTTTTTCAACGATTTCAGAGAGTTGCGCACAGCATCTGTGCACCGCTGCATCCACAAGCTGTGGATAGATGGCGCCAGCCCGCGACTGGCGCGGGCTGGCGGGAGTTGCTCAGAAAACCATCAATAATCGATGGATACGTCGCCCTTGGGAACGCTGCAGCAGGAAAGGATGTAGCCCTCAGCGACGTCTTCGTCGGTGATGCCGCCGTTGTGCTCCATCTCCACCTCGCCAGCGGTCTTCATCACCTTGCAAGTGCCGCAGATGCCCATGCCGCAGGCCTTGGGAATATGCAGGCCGACCTTGGCAGCGGCCGAGTGCACGGTCTCGCCAGGAGCCACGCGGATGCTCTTGCCGGTTCCGGTGAACTCCACCAGGTTCATCGCGCCGGCCGGTACTTCGGCAGCGGCTTCGGCGGCCTCGGCGGCGTGCTCCTTCACTTCTTCGCGAATCTCCGGCGGGGTCGGGCCGAAGGCTTCTTCGTGATAGCGCTTCATGTCGAAGCCGGCCGCTTCCAGCAGGCGCCGGACCGCAGACATGTAAGGCGTCGGGCCGCAGCAGAAGATCTCGCGGTCCATGAAGTCGCCGGCGATCAGGTCGAGCATCGCGCGGCTCAGGTAGCCGCGATAGCCGGACCAGGTTTCGCCGATCTCGTACTTCTCGCAGATCAGGTGCAGCTTGAAGTTCTCGATGCGCGAGGCCATGTGGCGCAGTTCGCGGTGGTAGATGATGTCTTTCGGCGTCCGCGCGCTGTGCACGAAGATCATGTCCACCGCGCCGTTGGTGTCGAAGAACCAGCGCGCCATGGACATCACCGGGGTGATGCCGACGCCGCCGGAAAGGAACAGCACCTTATCCGCCGGGAAGTCGATGGCGTTGAACAGGCCGACCGGGCCGTGCACCGGAATCACATCGCCTTCTTTAAGGTTGTCGTGCAGCCAGTTGGAGACCTTGCCGCCAGGCACGCGCTTGATGGTCAGGGAGAAGCTGTAGGGCACCGAGGGCGAACTGGAGATGGTGTAGGAACGCATGATCGGCTGGCCGTCGATCTCCAGTTCCAGGGTCACGAACTGCCCCGGCTTAAAGAAGAACACCATCGGCTGGTCGGCCATGAAACAGAAGGTGCGCACATCCCAGGTTTCCTGGATCGCCTTGACGCAGCGAACCATGTGCCGGCCGTTGGTCCAGGTCTGGGTCGTGATGGGATTGAGGAAGTTATTGGTCATGACGCTGCTCCGCCCATGGCCGGAAATCGGCCTATTGCGACGGATTGTGAATAACGCAAAAACGGCCCATTTACCTGTCTGCGACATTCACATGCTCATCGCGACCTACCAGCAACCATCGGGCCTTGCGCGTCGGAAACGGATGTCCCCATGTCGCCCATGGGCAAGGTCGTGCCTGCCAGCGCCAGCACACTGATTCCCAGCCGAACCATAAGGCTTTTGAGCGAACCACCCTCGCACCCGCAGCAGGGCAGCCAGTCGGCAGGCGAGAAACGAGGGCAGGTCACGCCGCCTTGCGTGACAACCGAAACAGCCACTTATTGCGGCGGTCGCCAGCGCGACCAGCCATTGAGGAGTTACCGATGGACGTCACTTCCACCCTGAGCCTGGGCGATCCGCTTCAACCCGCACGCAAGGCCACGGCCGAAATGCTCCGCGAACGCGACCACAGCTTCTCCCTGCCGCAGCCGTTCTATAGCGACGAGCGCCTGTTCCAGATCGACATGCAGGAGATCTTCCACAAGGAATGGCTGATCGCCGGCATGACCTGCGAGATCCCTGCCAAGGGCAACTACCTGACCCTGCAGATCGGCGACAACCCGATCATCGTCATCCGTGGTGCCGAAGGTCAGATCCACGCTTTCCACAACGTCTGCCGCCACCGTGGCTCGCGCCTGTGCGTCAGTGAGAAGGGCAAGGTCGCCAAGCTCGTCTGCCCGTACCACCAGTGGACCTACGAACTGGACGGCCGCCTGCTGTTCGCCGGTACCGAGATGGGCGCCGACTTCGACCTCAAGGACTACAACCTCAAGCCCGTGCACGTGAAGAGCGCCGGCGGCTACATCTTCATCAACCTGTCGGAAAACCCGCCGGCTATCGACGACTTCCTCTCCACCCTGGCCCATTACATGGAGCCGTACGACATGGAGAACACCAAGGTGGCCGTGCAGACCACCCTGAAGGAAGCCGCCAACTGGAAGCTGGTGATCGAGAACAACCGCGAGTGCTACCACTGCAACGGTTCGCACCCGGAACTGTTGAAGACCCTGCTGGAGTGGGACGACGTTACCGACCCGCGCGCCAGCCAGGCGTTCAAGGATCAGGTCGCAGCCTGCACCAAGGCCTGGGACGAGGAGAAGATCCCCTACGCCCACGCCAGCTTCGGCCTGCGCAACCGCATCGTGCGCATGCCGCTGCTCGACGGCACCGTATCCATGACCATGGACGGCAAGCAAGGCTGCAAGAAACTCATGGGCCGCATCAAGAACCCGGACCTGGGCTCCATGCGCATCCTTCACCTGCCCCACGCCTGGAACCACTGCATGGGCGATCACATGATCGTCTTCACCGTGTGGCCCATCAGCGCCCAGGAAACCGTAGTCACCACCAAGTGGCTGGTGCACAAGGATGCCGTGGAAGGCGAGGACTACGACGTGGCGCGCCTGCGCGAAGTCTGGGACGCCACCAACGACCAGGACCGTCGCCTGGCCGAAGAGAACCAGCGCGGCATCAACTCCACCGCCTACCAGCCGGGCCCGTACTCCAAGACCTACGAGTTCGGCGTGATCAACTTCCTCGACTGGTACAGCGAACGCATGCTGAACAACCTGGGCGATACCCCGGCTACCAAGCTGCGTCAGGTCAACGATTAACACTTCCAGGGAGCTCGGCGAGGCGGCTGCGGCAGCTTCGCCGGGCGGAGGAACAGCCATGTCCGTATGCCTGGGCTTTGCCATCCTCCTGACGCTTTATGGACTGGCCTCGAGCCTGCTCAAGGCCTGGTCCGACCGCTCACACTGAGGTCCCCTCAAGGACCACCCTCGCCCTCGTCGGGATGTCGGCCCTGACGGGGGCTTTTTTTAGTTCACTCCCTAGCGCTTCCCGGGCATCACACCTCGCGGAGGCCCCTTCCTTCTCTTCCCGCCGCCCCGCCAATCGCTCCGTCAGCGGTCGAGACCTTTGCACCCGTCTCGATATCGAACTGATTCCTACATTTGCTTGGGAGGAACTTCCGCGGCGGCTCGAACATGGTTACGTGAATCCGGACACAGGTATCGACGAGCTGCCCTCTCAATATTCCCGCAAATCCCTCAAATCCCCGCCAAAGAAAACTACTACACCCCCCCCAAGCCGCCCCTTACAAGCTCGGAAGCCGCGACCGATAGCGAGGAAAGGTGCCGATTAATTAACTTGACCGGGCATTTCGATGCAGCACTTTGCCAACGCCCAGGTCGCCATCTGTTAGACGCGAGCCCCGCTCCGGCGTCTTCACCGGTAAGCAAGCCTGATCACTCGCCTCACTCAGGAGTAACCGTGACAGGTCCAGTTGAGCACCGGAGGCAAGACAACCTGCGCCTGCTGGCACGCCATGGAGGTCAATCTGCCCGCATCAGGATGCGATGTCAGAAATCAATTTGAAAAGGAAATCACCATGCAAAAACTCCCCAGTTCCCTGGAAGAAGCCGCCGAAATGCTCGAAGCGCATCTGCAATGGCTGAAGAATCCGGCACACGGAAGACGTGCCGATATGGAAGGTCTCGACCTGACTAGTGTGAACGGTTTCATGGGCGAGAATCTGAGCTCTGCCAACCTGCGTCAATGCAGGATGTACAACTCCACGTTTGAAGAAACTGATTTTTCCTATGCCGAGTTGTCCTATGCCTGGATCCGTTCCTCATACCTGAACCGGATCAATTTGCACGACGCCTACCTGAGATTCAGCATCCTTTCTAGCGTCCACCTCATGGACGCTGACCTGAGCGAAGCCCGTATGCCCGGCGCCTATCTCAATTCCTGCAATTTTCACCGCTCCAACATCAGCAAGGCTTCTCTAATGTACTGCACGGTGGAAAGTTGCTTCTTTCCCAACAGCAAGCTGAGCGGTACCGATTTTAGATATGCGTCGCTCTTCGCCTGTAAATTGCAACAGGCCGACTTGAGCAACGCTCACCTTAACGACGGGAGATGGAGCGATGTCGATCTTCGCAATGCGAATCTACGTGGCGCGAACCTAACCGATACGTATTTCAAGCGTGTGGATTTCCGCGGCGCAGACCTGAGCAATGCCGACTTAACCAATGCTCGCTTCATTGACTGCAACCTCAGCGACGTCAACCTGAACAATGCCAATCTGGACAAGGCCACCTTCTCCCAAACGCTACTCGATGGCAGCCCAATACATGGCGTTGCCTCGATGAACGGGACACAGGGCAATGGCACGCAGATCAAGCACATAGTCTGCGACTCCCATACCGTGACCTACACCGCAGAGCATCTGTTCATCAACGGCCATAAACGCAGCGAACAAGAGTGGTGGTCCCTGAACGACGATCAGGTATCGACGCTGGTAGACCTAGACTGGTGGAAAACCTGGAAGCCGCTCCTGCAACAGATCACCGCAGTATCTCCGGCGGTACCGGCAGCCATCACCTCCCAGTTATAACCTCGACTCAGCGCCTGCCACCTGGGTGAGCGCTGCAAGCGTTTCAACGGAAAAACCAATAGCCCCGGGCTCCTCGGCCCGGGGCTATTGCCGTGCCATCCGAAGCTGTATCGGCCGCAACCTGCCACGTCTCCCGGATAGGAAGTCCCGACGCTGCGCCATCCTCTGCTCGATCAGCCCTGCCCGCCGGGCTCGTACTCCAAGACCTACGAGTTCGGCGTGATCAACTTCCTCGACTGGTAGCTGAACAAACAGGGCAACACCCCGGTCACCACACTGCGCCAGGTCTACGAGTAAGCACCAAGGGTCCGCTCCACGGAGCCGAGGAAACTGTCATGTCCGTATGCCTGGGCTTTGCCATCCTCCTGACGCTTTATGGACTGGCCTCGAGCCTGCTCAAGGCCTGGTCCGACCGCTCACACTGAGGTCCCCTCAAGGACCACCCTCGCCCTCGTCGGGATGTCGGCCCTGACGGGGGCTTTTTTTTGCCCGCAATGCCCAGCCAAGGTCCTTATTGACGCTCAATCAGCCCGGCAAAATCCTCAATGATCCTCGGTTCCCACGGGAAATTGGCTGTGTGAAATTTCCCATTCCAGACGAATTGAGGATAAGCACACATTCCGCATAGGAATTCTCCGAAGACTGCGAAGCGACTTCAGACGGACCCTGAATTCCTACAAAAAAATCGGAAACCCCAATATCTAGTAGGTCAGAGCCGTCTGATCTTTACTGACCCTAAGTCAGACAGATGGCTCAGCCATGAAGAAAATTCTTATCCCCATAGCGATGATGCTGACTGCATTTTCGGCGGTTTCTCATGCAAGCAATGGCAAGGCGGCTCACGGCGTCATTCAATTTGTAGGGAGCCTATCCAGAGGTCCGTGCGAACTTTCCGTCAGCGACTGGTACCAGCACGCCGGCCGCCATGAGGGCACCAGTCCGCGCCACGCCGGCCCCGTCCAGGCTTCGGGCAACGACTGCGCAGGAATCGCCGACACGTCTTCCATCCATGCCGATGAAGTCGCCGCAGCCTCCAGCACCACGCCTCAGTCAAAGGTGGTCGTCGTCACCTTCAACTGAAGCGGGCACCTGGCGCCCTGCCTCAAGGCACGCGAATGGAAAACACGAATCGTCCTTAATGAGAGGTGAACACGTCCGGCGATCGGTTCGTCCGCAGAAGTAGCTGGATTCGAATTCCCCCATGCAGTCGAGGGAGCGATTCCAGCGCTTAGGCGTAGCTCGCGCCAGGCGTTCCCGCCGGGAATCGCGACGGCGTGCGCGGGCTGAAAGCGGCGCTACGCCGCCCTTACCCTTCATTCCTTTCGTTCATGAACAAGAGCTGGACGGCTCGAAAGCCCCCAGATTCCGCTCCGGAGGCAATGCCTAGAATAAGGCTACCGGCCTTGTCGGCCATTCCTTACAAAAGTGCGAACCTCGTCTGATATTCCGAAAACTCATGAATAGCTATCGTAGCCGGGCATTTCGATGCACCACTTTTCGTGATCATTTTCTGGAGTAACACATGAAAAAGCTTTCTCTGGCTTTCCTCGCCATGTCCGTTATCGCAGCTAGCGGTTCCGCCTTCGCCGCCGACGGCGGTAAAGGTCAGATCAACTTCACCGGTTTCATCAACAATGATGCCTGCTCGGTAGACGGTTCCGTGGGTAAGGAAAAGGCCATCATCGTCGACATGGGCAACATGTCCATCAAGGACATCGGCACTGATACTGCCCCGAACGGCGGCCGAATCGCAGCCAGCAACTTCAACCTGAGCGTCAACTGCAACGAAGGCACCAAGGTCTCCATGAATTTCAAAGCCAGGGCCGGTTCCGGTCTGGTAGACAACAAGCCAATCCTGAAACTGACCGATGGCCTCGACACCGCCAAGAACGTCGGCATCGCCATCATGGACAGCAATGGCGCAGTCATTGACCTGACTAACGAAGACGCCGCCAAGATCGACAGCCAACTGAACGGCGGCGACGCCACCCTGACCTTCGCAGCCTCCTACGTCACCACTGCCGACCCGAAGACCGCCACTGCCGGTGACGGTAACGCCACCCTGCCGTTCGTCCTGCAGTACGAATAAGTAGGAACGGCGCCTTTGAAGCCTGGCGGGGCCATCCGGCCTCGCCACTTCCCTGCTACCTGATGGTAATTCCTATGCTCCGTCGTACGATCTCCACCTGCCTGGGCGCCTTCTGCCTGGTGCTGGCTTCCCACGCATCCGCGGGAATCTCTCTCAGCTCCACCCGTATCGTTTTCAAAAGCCCCAGCAAAGAGGCCAGCATCACCGTTCGCAACACTGGAAAGGACGTCCTTGTTCAGTCATGGATCGACAGCGACAAGGATTCGGACACGCCACCACCTTTTGCCGTGACGCCCCCGTTGGCGCGCGTACCGGCGAACGAACAGCAGCTGTTGCGCATTCTCTACGAAGGCAGCGGCATGCCCACCGACCGGGAGTCGGTGGTATGGCTCAACGTCCAGGAAATCCCTCAGACCACCGAAGGCCGGAACATCCTGCAGCTGGCCGTACGCCAGCGGATCAAGATGTTCTTCCGTCCAGAGGGGCTGACGACCGAAGCCCACCGCGCACCGGAAGAACTGCAATGGCAGCTCGCGCGCCGTGGCGGCAAGACGGAACTCAAGCTTCGAAACCCGAGCAAGTACCACGTCTCCATGGGCGACGTGAAGCTGGGCAGCACGGTGGCCATCGAATCCACCATGATCGCCCCCGGCGAAGAGCGGGTATTCAGCGTCCCGGATCTTCCGTCTGCGAAAACCGTTGATCTGACCTTCGCCAGCATCAACGACTACGGAGCCCAGGTGCTCTACTCCGCAAGCCTTTCCGTCGGGAGTCCCGCTGGAGCCACGGCAAAGCGGTCCAGCTGAGCTCTGCAACGAGTTCTATCCCCAACCTCCGGCTCACCTCCGGCGGGTGCTGAACGCTCCCGCATGGCACCGCTCGTTCCTGAAGGGAGGTGGGCCGGGCAGCTCGCAGGCATTGAGAAATGAGCAATTGGCCCAGTCATATCGGGGGACCGTGCACTCGGTTTCCCGCGGACAACCGAAGGTCGCTCCCTCTGGTTCGCCGCAGCAAACTCGCGCTAGCCATTTCCCTGGCTCTCCCTTCGATGGCGCTGCATGCCAAGTCCCCCGAACCGTTACCGGCGGCAGACGCCCAGGTCGCCTCGTTCAACACGACCTTCCTCAAAGGTGCGCCGTCCGCCGTTGACCTGCAGTCTCTGCTGAGCGCGAACAGCGTCGTGCCTGGCAACTATCGGGTGGACCTTTACAGCAACGAGGTACTGGTCGGGCGCAAGGACATCGACTTTCTGCGCAATCAGCAGACGGGCATCGTCGAACCCTGCCTGAATATCGAGCTGCTCCATCTGCTGGGCATCGACCTGGCAAAGCTGGTGGAACAGGGCGTGGTCGATCCCGACACGGCCGACACCTGTTATGACCTGTCGACACTGATCGACCAGGCCACGCTGCGCTACGACTCGACTCGCCTGCGCCTGAGCGCCAGCATTCCGCAGGTCGCCATGCTCGCGGGCCGGCGTGGCTACGTTGACCCGGCGCTGTGGGACAACGGCGTCACCGCCGCCTTCATCAACTACCAGTTCAACACCAACCGGAACCGGGACGACTACGGCCGGCAGACATTCAACAACCTGGGCCTGCGCAACGGCATCAACCTGGGTGCCTGGCGCCTGCGAAACGAGTCGAACTATCGGAAGGGCACTGGTCGGCCAAGCACGTTCACCAGCAACCGCACTTACCTGCAGCGCGACGTCACAAGGCTCAAGGGGCAGCTCACCCTGGGTGAGATCTACTCCGACGCCTACCTGTTCGACAGTGTGCGCTACCGCGGCATCAAGCTGGCTTCCGATGACGCCATGAGGGCGGACAGCGAGCGCGGCTACGCGCCGGTCATCCGCGGCGTTGCGGAAACCAACGCAACCGTGGAGATTCGCCAGAACAACTACATCCTCTACTCCACGACCGTGGCGCCAGGTCCGTTCGAGATCAACGACATCTACCCCACCGGCTCCAACGGCGACCTGGAGATCACCATCATCGAGGCCGACGGGCGTCGGCGCGTGAGCCTGCAGGCCTTTTCAAGCCTGCCGATCATGGTCCGCGAAGGCCAGCTGAACTACAGCCTTTCTGCAGGCGAGTTCAACAGCAACAGTGACGACCTCAAGAACCCGGCATTCGTCAGCGCGACTGCAGCCTACGGCCTGAGCAGCAACCTCACGGGCATTGCCGGCACCCAGGCTACCCAGGACTTCAATGCCGTATCGCTCGGTGCCGGGCGAAATACTCCGATCGGCGCCGTGTCGGTCGACGTTACCCACTCGGCCAGCCGGGTTCGCGGGCTCTCCGCCCAAGGCAACAGCCTGCGTGCGCTGTACGCGAAGACCTTCACCGGCACCGACACCAGCTTCACCCTGGCGGCCTATCGCTACTCCACCGAAGGCTATCGGACGCTCTCCGACCATGTTCAAGAACTCACCCTGGGCATGCCGAGCACGAGTGGTCGCTCGAAGATCCGTACCGACCTGACCGTCAGCCAGACCCTTGGCCAGCGCAAGTACGGCACCCTCTATATCAATGCCAGCGACGAGCGTTTCTGGAATCGGGGCGGCACGCGCAGCCTCTCCGCTGGCTACTCCAATGGCTGGCGCGACGTCAGCTACAACTTCAGCGTGAGCCAGACCCGCAACATCGGTACCGCTGGCCCGTCGAATGACGACACCCAGCTAAACCTCTCCGTGTCCTTCCCTCTGGGCTCGAAGCCGCGGGCGCCGCGCGCTTACCTTTCGAACACTCACCAGGACAGCGGCGACAACACGCAGGTCGGCGTGCACGGCTACCTGTCCGAAGACGGCGACACCTCCTACTCGGTGCAAGGCAGCAAGAGCAGCAGCGGGGGTAGCTCGGGCTCGGTCAACCTGAACAGCCGCACTTCGCTTGCGGAGGTCAGCCTTGGCTACAGCAAGGGACGCAGCTACACGTCGGAGAACCTCACCCTGTCCGGCTCCGTCGTCGCCCACGCGGGCGGCATCAACCTGGGCCAACCGGTGGGTGAAACCTTCGCACTGGTGGAAGTACCCGACATCTCGGGTGTCGGCGTCAGCAACTTCACCGGGGTCAGCACCGGATACAACGGCTACGCCGTGGTGCCGAACGCCCAGCCCTACCGGACCAACTGGATCACCCTGGATACACGCAACCTCGGCGGCGATATCGAGATCGACAATGCCACGCAGCAGATCGTGCCGCGCCGCGGGGCCATAGTGTTGGCCCGTTACGAAGGGAAGAAGGGGCAACGTGTCCAGTTCGAGCTGTTCGACAGCCAGGGCCAACCCATCCCCTTCGGCGCTTCGCTGGAAGATGCCAAGGGCAAGCAGCTTGCCATCTCCGATCCGAGCGGCAGGGCACTGGCTCTGGTCGAAGAGGAACAGGGCACGCTGACCATCAAGTGGAGCAGCAAACAGTGTTCCGCCGCCTACGCGCTACCGCCACAGGACAAATCCAACAACTACCAGCGCTATCGTCTCAGCTGCCAGAACTGAGGGGCGAAACGTCAGCCCTCGGGTCGTCCGGCGAGGTCGTTGCGCCGGGCGAACTCGATCAGCTCCAGCAGTGAGCCGAGGTTGAGCTTCTGCTGGATGCGCGTCTTGTAGGTACTGATGGTCTTGTTGCTGAGCAGCATGCGCTCGCCAATTTCCTTGTTCGACAGCCCGGTCGCCAGGTACTGCAGGACCATCAGCTCCTGGTTGGACAGTCTCTCCACCAGTTCACCTTCGCTCAGCGCCGGCGCCGTATTGCCGTTCAGAGAGTTGGAGGGAAACACGGTGAATCCGGCGTTGATGGCATTGATGGCCGTCAGCAGGTTCTGCAGGTCCTCTTCCTTGCTGACAAAGCCCTTCGCACCTGCCTGGAAGCAGCGCTGGGAATAGCTCTCCGCCGGCTGAGAGGTCAGCACCAGGACCTGACTGTCGAGGCCCAGGGCGCGAATTCGCGAGATGACATTGAGACCATCGAGGCGCGGAATCCCGATATCCAGGATGACGATATCCGGCTCATGCTGGCGAATCAGCTGCAAGGCATCGACGCCGTTGTCAGCCTCAGCGACGACCTCCATCCCGCTGCGCTCCAGCAGCATGCGGACGGCCATACGGATGACCGGGTGATCGTCCACGATCAGGGCACTTCTCATTGCAACCTCGAAATCAAAAGGGGAGCGGACGTCCGTGACGCTGTGTCCGTTGGAGACCCGTCCGGGCCATCGATGAATTTTCCCACAACCCCATAGGAAGCGCCGCCTAGATGGGACCACTTCTTCGCCAGTAACTTGGCCGGTATCCCAACCCCTGTCGAGCCCCGCATGAAGAACTTACGCATTCTGGTTCTGGAAGACGAGCCGTTCCAGCGCCTGATCGCGATCACCGCCCTGCGCCAGTTGGGGCTCGAACGCATCCACGAAGCGGCGGACGGCGCCGAAGCGCTGGCCCTGCTGGAAGCCTGTGGCGGCGTGGACATCGTGCTGTGCGACCTGCGCATGGCCGGCATGGACGGCGCGGCCTTCCTGCGTCACGCGAGCGAGGCGGGCGTGGTCCGCTCGGTAATCCTCAGCAGCGAAGTAGACGCCGAAGTGCGCCAGGCCATCAGCGCCATGACCCGTTGCCTGGGCCTGCAATATCTCGGCGACCTGGGCAAGCCGTTCGACCTGGACCGCGCCGCAGCGCTGATCGCACGCCACACCGACGATTCGGCCACGCCCCCTGCACCTCGGCGGGTGCCGGATGCCCCCACGCTGGACGACATTCTCCGTGGCCTGGATCAGGGCGAGTTCGAAGCCTGGTTCCAACCCAAATTCCACCTTGGCAACGGGACCTTGCATGGAGCTGAGGTCCTGGCGCGTTGGCGTCATCCACAGCGCGGTGTGCTCGCCCCGTCGCAATTCCTGCCGACCATGGAGGCCAACGACCTGATTGACCGCCTGTTCTGGCAGATCTTCGCCCAGGGCCTCGCGCTGCAGCAGGACCTCGCCCGCGCCGGACGGCGCGTGAACCTGGCATTCAACCTCCAGCCCCGGCAGTTGAGCGATCAAAACCTCGCCGGACGCATCGACAAGGCTCTGGCGGATGCCGGTCTCCCCGGTGAAGGCCTGACCTTCGAGCTCACCGAAACAGGCTTGCTGGAAGCCCCTGCGGCGAGCCTGGAATGCCTGGTGAGGTTGCGCCTGCTGGGCTGCGGACTGGCCATGGACGACTTCGGTGCCGGCTATTCGTCGCTGGACCGGCTCTGCGAATTGCCCTTCAGCCAGGTCAAGCTGGACGCCAGCTTCGTTCGCAAACTGATGAACCAGCCGCGCAGCGGCGCCATCATCAGCAGCGCCGTCACCCTGGCCGAATCGATGGACATGACGCTGGTGGTGGAAGGCGTGGAAACACCCGAGCAACGCGATCAGTTGCTGGCTCTCGGCTGCCAGGTGGCCCAGGGTTACCTCTTCGCCCGCCCGCAGGACCGTGACAGTTTCCTTGCCCTGCTGACCCACAAGGACACATCCGGGCCTTACTGATCGTCGGTGGCCATCCGCACAATCAAAGCCTGTTCCAGTTCCAGCAGCGCCAGGCGTAGCTCACCCGCAGTCGCGCGCAGCTCCGATGCTTCCGGCGCCGGCGTCTTGCACGCCTGCTCGAGGTTCACGCAAGCGGCGATCAAGGGTTCGGCCCGGATGACCCGCGCGGCGCCCTTGAGCCGGTGAGCGAGCTCGGACAGGCCATGGGCATCGCCCTGCTCAGCGAGTTCAGCCAGGGGGCGCATATCCCGGCGATTAGTCTCCAGCAGTTCATTGAGCAGGTTGTGGATAAGGCCGGGATCGCCCCCCGTCAACGGCGCCAGCGGCGCGAGATCGAACAACCCCGGCACCTCTGGAGCGGACGGCGTCGGCGAGCTCGCGGCTACCTCGGCCGCCGGCTCTCCACCCTTTGCGGCACGCAGTTTTTCTTCCAGCAGATCGAGCCCGATGGGCTTGATCAGGCAGTCGTCCATTCCCGCCCGGATGCTGCGTTCGACTTCCTCCTGCTGGGCATCGGCGGTCAAGCCGAGAATCAGCGTCGGCGCCCCCTGGGCATCACGCTCGCCTTCACGAATGGCGCGCGCAAGGTCGGCGCCGCTCATGCGTGGCATGTGGCAATCGGTGGCAACGACGTCGAAGCGCCCAGCACGCCAGAACGCCAGGGCATCCACGCCGTTCTCCGCCTCGACCACCTCGTGACCGAGGAAGCCGAGCTGCTGGGCGAGGATCTGCCGGTTCACCGGATGATCGTCCACCACCAGTACCCGCAGCCTGCGCTGCTCCTGCACACCCCCCGCCGCGCCGGCAACCGGCTCTTCCACAGGATCGAGGCGATGCAGCCGCAGCTCCACGTCCACCCGCGTACCCCGGCCCGGTGCACTGTTGAGCGTCAGGCGCCCGCCCATCATTTCGCAGAGAGAACGGCAGATGACCAGCCCCAGCCCTGCCCCTTCCGTCTGGTGAAAACCGCGCTCGACCTGGGCGAAGGGACGGAACAAGCGACGCTGGTCCTCCTCGGAAATGCCGATGCCGGTGTCCTCGACGCAGAAGCTCACCCGCAGCAGTCCGGGCTCGGACGCTTCGCCCTCGATCTGCAGACGAACGCTGCCCTCGCGGGTGAACTTGATGGCGTTGCTGACCAGGTTCGAGAGGATCTGCTTGAAGCGCATGCTGTCCACCAGCACGTCACCCTGGATGCTGGAGTCGATATCCAGCACCAGGCTCAGGCCCTTCTGCCGCGCCAGGCCGTCGAACACCCTCGCGACCGATTCCACCAGCTCACGCAGGTTGGCCCTGTGGGGTGCCAGGCTGAGCCGGCCCGACTCGATCCGGGCGATATCGAGGATGTCGCCGATCAGTACCAGCAGGCTGCGCGCCGAACCGTAGGCGACTTCGATGCTGGAACGGTCGATGGGCTGGTCCCCGGCGCGTTTGAGCGCCAGCTCGAGAATGCCGATCACCGCATTCATCGGTGTACGGATCTCGTGGCTCATGGTCGCGAGGAAGGTGGTCTTGGCGCGGCTCGCTTCATCGGCCAGGTTCTTCGCGGCCTCCAGCTCCTGCACCAGCTGGCGGTGTCCGGTGACGTCGAGCCAGCCGCAGATCACGCCCTTCACGGTGCCGCTGGAGTCCTGGAAGGGATGGACCCAATGGTCGATCCACAGGGTCTGCCCACCTATCTGCACGGTACGTACGCCCTGCAGCATCTGCCCTTCCTTCATGGCCTGGCGATAGAGCTGGTGGAACTCCGGCGCCGACTCGAAGACCTCAGGAGGCAGCTCCGCAACCGTTCGCCCGCGCACCGTTTCCAGCGGCAAGCCGATGGCAGACAGGTAGCTGCGATTGCAGGACAGCAGGCGGCCCCCGGCGTCGCGGACATAGAGCGGCGGCGGCATGCTGTCGATCAGGGTCTCGATGAAACGCAGTTCGTCGTTCAACTGGCGTTCCGTGGCCCGGCGCCGGCGTACCTCGCGGCGCTGGTGGAAGACCCAGGCCAGCACCAGCAGCAGCAACAGTCCGGCGCCGATAACGATGCGCTGGATCAGGGTGCCGTAGTCACGCCAGGTCTGCGGGCTCATCCCG
Organism: Pseudomonas sp. BN515; assembly: GCF_029873155.1. Taxonomy (NCBI): domain Bacteria; kingdom Pseudomonadati; phylum Pseudomonadota; class Gammaproteobacteria; order Pseudomonadales; family Pseudomonadaceae; genus Pseudomonas; species Pseudomonas sp. BN515. The sequence continues at coordinate 15,426 of NZ_SSOH01000012.1, forward strand.
GGACTGCCCCGCCAGCTGTTGGAGATGGCGTTGAGTTGGTCCGGCCCGAGGCTGGCCACGGTCTTGTCGAGGATGGCGTGGAGTTCGGTATCGGCACGGCGAACGGCGAAGCTGGCGGTGACCGACTCGATCCCGGCCAGTCCCCTGATCGCCAGGCGCCCCTGGAACAGCCGCGTGATGTAGTAGCGCGCAGTGGTGACGGGCACCAGCGCGCTGTCGGCGCGGCCGTCCGCAACCAGGTGCATCGCGTCCAGGTAGGAGCCGGTATCGGCCAACTCAAGCGCCGGGTAGGTCGCCTTGATCACATCGCGGGCTACATTGCCCTTGCCCAACGCCAGGCGCTGGCCAGCCCCGTCCCCCGCAAGCGGCACGGCACTCACGTCCTGACCGGCGCGGGCCACCAGCGCGAAGGGTGCCCTGGAGATAGGGCGGGTAAAGCGCAGCTGCGCCTCCCGCTCCTTGCTCGCGGTGAGGATGGCGAGATCCGCTTCCCCGTCCAGCACGCTGTCGATCTCCCTGTCGATGCCACCGGCCCGGCTGACCGCCTCGAAGCGCAGACCGGTCCGCATGGATGCCAATTCCAGCAGGTCGGCAATGATGCCGCGGAACTGCCCCTCATCATCGAAGAACGCCAGCGGCGCCTTGTCGTCGTCGATGACCAGGCGGACCACCGGATGACGATCTATCCAGCGCTGTTCCTCGGCCGACAACGGCAGCCGCTCGCTGACCAGCGTCATTCCACTGCCCACCCAGCGCCGCGCAACCTCATCCAGTTGCGAGGGGCCGATGGCACGCAGGACGGCATCGATGCCCCGCAGCAGGCGCTGATCGCCCTCGCGCATGACGAAGGCAATGCCGTCATCGTGTTGGTCGATGAAGCGGTCGAATTTCAACAGGCCGTAGAAACTGCGATTGAGCTGGAAATAGACTGGCAGCAGGTCACCCGCCAGTAGGTCGGACTGGCCGAATGCGACCTTGGCCATCGCGTCGTCAACGGACGCGGCGACCACCTGCTGCGCGCCGGGATAGCGCTGACCGAGCGCCTGGTCGTGCCCGGGTACCAGGGCGACGTGCATCCCTTCGAGATCCAGCGGCAGGACGCGACGGTCGTCGTAGCGGCGGAACAGCGCGACGCGGTCGGTGGCGAACGCCTGGCTGCGTATCACCGGGGCGCCCCTGCCGTCCTGCCCATCGCCGACGAATAGATCGATCTCCCCGGCGGCCATGGCACGCAGCAATGCGGGTCGGTCGGAATACTGCCGCAGCCTGATCTGCATGCCGAGCCACTGACTGATCAGGGCAACCGTGTCGGCCGCGATGCCCTCGTAGCTGCCATCGCGCTGGATGATCTCCATGGGGGCCGTGCCATCGGCGGCCACGCCCAGCACCAGCTCGCGCTTCTGCCGCAGCCAGTGCCAGTCCTCCTCGCTGATGGCGAGGTCCTGCTGGTCGACCACCAGTTGGCTGGAGAGGACCAGGCGCTGGACATCCTCGGCAGAATGGACGCACGTGCCGATCAGGGTCATCCAGCACACGAGCCAGAGGCGCCCAATAGACGATCTGAAGAAAGAAGGAATGCGCAACTGGCCAGCCTGCCTGGATGAATTCAACGATCAGAACCTTAGTCGAAGGGGAAGTCTTTTGTGGCTCCTGCGATGTGGGCGAGAAGTCCGCCTACATGGTCTGTAGGAAAGTTCCTAAACGACCGATCAGAAGTAAAACCAACAATATACTTCCGGCCCTGCGGACCTACTGATTGCTTCGATTCATGCCACTTGACGGAGCATCGGCTTTCAAACTTGTTGAAAGTGGGTACGCAGAATTTGGAGAAGTCCGAAGGACATTTCGCTCAATTCTGAAGAAGTTTTCAGAGCGAGCCAACTTGACGTCCTTCAACTCCAAACGCGTTGGACAACCTGCCCCGTCGGGCAGATGCATCCAGCGAACTTCGAACAACCCCAGCTCCCAACGGCATCTTTCAGAAGGCCACGCGCCGTCCGTATTCATTGGGAAGCCTGACGAGGAGAACCGACGGATGAACAAGGTATTGCTGATCGATAACCAGCCCATGCTCCGCTTTGCCACTCGCGTACTGCTGGAACGCGAGGACTACGAGGTAGTCGGCGAAACAGAAAGCGGCGTCGAAGGCCTCAGCATGGCCCGATCGCTGCGGCCCGATCTGGTCATCCTGGACATCGCCATCCCAAAACTCGACGGCCTCGAAGTCCTGGGGCGACTCAGCGCCATGGACGCCAACGTGAAGTTGCTGGTGCTCACCTCGCTCCCAGCCTCGCTCTACGCCAACCGCTGCCTGCAGGCCGGCGCCACCGGCTATCTGTCCAAGCAGGAGCAAGCGTTCAGCCTGATCTCCGCCGTGCGCTCGGTGCTCTCCGGCTACAGCCTGTTCCCCAGCACCGTGCACCTGCCGGACGCCTCGCAGCCGGGGCAATGCAGCGACAGCTACCTGCTGGACAGCCTCTCCGACCGCGAACTGGCAGTCCTGCAGAATCTGGCCGATGGCAAGAACAACCAGGAAATCGCCAAGCAACTGTTCATCAGCCACAAGACGGTCAGCACCTACAAATCCCGCTTGATGGACAAGCTCAAGACCCGCAACCAGGTCGACCTGATCGACTTCGCACGCCGCTACGTGGTGCCCACTCCCTGAGCATCATGCCTTTCCGGATGCCGCCGCCTCAGCGAGGCGGCGGCAAGCCGATGACACAACCGACATGACGTGGCCGCGGCAGCTCGCAATGAGTCGCCGCGATAGCTTCGATCCGTGCCGACACGGATTTGTCGAAGACCGCCGAGCGGGACGAACTGGAATCCACGTTCATCAGCATCTGCTCGCTGGCCGCCAATAACTCCTCCCCCTCCCTCAGATACAACCCGTGGTGGATATGCAGCCGCTTGCCGTCGTGGGCGAGCAGTTGGGTGCGCACTTCCACTTCGGCACCCAGCTTCACCTCGGCCAGATAGTTGAGATGGCATTCCAGCGTGAACAATGTGTGGCCCGTGGTGGCACGGCCGCCCTCGTCGAGGCCGATCTCGTCCATCAGGGCATCGGTCGCGTAGCTGAAGATCAGCAGGTAGAACGCGTCCCGCAGGTGGCCGTTGTAGTCCACCCACTCGGGAAGGATGGCTGTGCGGTAGGTGGTGAGGGCGTGACTCATGCAAAAACTCCCAGCGAGGCGCCCTCTCCCCAACCCTCTCCTTGAAGGGAGAGGGGTCAGCACGGAGTGGCGGGAAGGTTTGAGGTTAGTCGGCGAAGGCGAAGCCGTGATTGGCCTTGGTTTCCTTGATGGCACCGAGCACCGCCAGCAGGCAATCGTCACGGTAGCGTTCCAGTTCGGCAATGCTACGTGAACCCTGCTGCTCGGAGGTGCCTTCCACTACCCGGTCGATCAGTTCGTCGGTCAATTCCGGCGCCGGCAGGTAGGTCCAGGGCAATTGCAGCGCCGGGCCGAACTGCGCCATGAAGTGGCGCATGCCGGCATTGCCGCCCGCCAGGGTGTAGGTCAGGAAGGTGCCCATGAAGGACCAGCGCAGCCCAGCGCCGAAGCGAATAGCGTCATCGATCTCGCCGGTGCTGGCCACGCCGTCGTTGACCAGGTGCAGCGCCTCGCGCCAAAGCGCTTCCAGCAGGCGGTCGGCGATGAATCCCGGCACTTCCTTGCGCACATGCAGGGGGCGCATGCCCAGCGCGGTGTAGATTTCGATGGCAGCCTGCACGGCCTCCGGCGCGGTCTTCTCGCCGCCCACCACTTCCACCAGGGGCAGCAGGTAGACCGGGTTGAACGGGTGACCGACCACGCAGCGTTCAGGGTGCACGGCGTCGGCGTAGAACTCGCTGGGCAGGAGGCCCGAGGTGCTGGAACCGATGATCACGTTCGGGCGCGCCGCGGCGCTGATCTTCGCGTGCAGGTCCAACTTGAGATCGAGTCGTTCCGGGGCGCTTTCCTGGATGAAGTCGGCGTCCCGCACGCACTCCTCGATGGTCGCGACGAAGCGCAGGCGATCCTGGGAAGCGCCGGGTGCCAGGCCCTGTTTCTGCAGCGCTGGCCAGGCATTGGCGATGCGAGAACGCAACGCTGCTTCAGCGCCGGGCGCCGGGTCCCAGGCGATGACATCGAGGCCGTGGGCCAGCGCGCGGGCGATCCAGCCGCTGCCGATGACGCCACTGCCGAGAGCGGCGAAGGTCTTGATCTGGGTGACAAAGGACATGGTGACTCCTGGACGGGCAAATCGAATTGGGTAAAGACAGTCCGTAGGAGCGAGCTTGCTCGCGAAGCTCCTGGAAGCCTCATTCGCGAGCAAGCTCGCTCCTACACACTCGTGCGGTCAACGCTGTTTCAGATTCATCTTCTTGCGGCCCTCGGCCGGGGTCAGGGCGCGGCCGCCGAGGCGTTCGATGATCTCGATGGCCCGCTCCACCAGCTGACCGTTGCTGGCGTGCACGCCACGGTCGAGCCAGATGTTGTCTTCCAGACCGACCCGCACGTTGCCACCCAGCAGCATCGCCTGGGCCACCATCGGCATCTGCGAGCGACCGATACCAAAGCCTGCCCAGGTGATGCCCGGTGGCAGGTTGTCGGCCATGGCCTTCATGGTGGTGGTATCAGCCGGCGCGCCCCACGGAATCCCCAGGCAGATCTGGATCAGCGGGTCTTCCAGCAGGCCTTCCTTGAGCATTTGCTTGGCGAACCAGAGGTGGCCGGTGTCGAAGATCTCCAGCTCGGCCTTCACGCCCAGCTCGGTGATGCGCTTGGCACCGGCGCGCAGCTGGGCCGGAGTGGAGACGTAGATGAAGTCGCCATCGCCGAAGTTCAGGGTGCCGCAGTCCAGGGTGCAGATTTCCGGCAGCAGTTCTTCCACGTGGGCCAGGCGCTCCAGCGGTCCCACCAGGTCAGTGCCGGTGCCGAACTCCAGGGGCTGCTCGCCCTTGCCGATTTCCAGGTCGCCGCCCATGCCGGCGGTGAGGTTGATGATGACGTCGGTATCGCTTTCGCGGATGCGCTCCACCACTTCGCGGTACAGGGCCACATCGCGGCTCGGCTTGCCGGTCTTCGGGTCACGCACATGGCAGTGAGCGACGGTGGCGCCGGCCTTGGCCGCTTCGATGGCGGCAGCGGCGATTTCCTTCGGGGTGACGGGAATGGCCGGGTGCTTGCCGACGGTATCGCCGGCGCCGGTGACGGCACAGGTGACAATGACTTCGTAGTTCACGGTTGTTTCATCCTTCTGCGAGGCGATCGGAAACCGTGCGCGGGGCAATCCGCGCACCGGGCGTTGCGTTGATTTACTTCAGCGAGGCGAAGGCGCTTTCGACGCCGTTCTTGCCGTCGAAGGTGGTGACCCCGGCGAGCCAGCCCTTGACCACTTCCGGATTGGCCTTGAGCCACTGGCGGGCGACCTTGGCCGGGTCTTCGCGGTCCATGATCGGCTGCATCAGCTGGGCTTCCTGGTCGCTGGTGAAGCGCAGGTTGGCCAGCAGGCGATCGGCGTTGGGGCAGCGCTGGGCGAAGTCCGGCGCGGTGACGGTGGAGACGGTGGCGGCGCCATCATTGGGGCCGAACACGTCCTCACTGCCGGTGAGGTAGGTGATGGGCATCTGGATGTTCATCGGGTGCGGTTTCCAGCCGAAGAACACCACCGGCTTGTTGTTCTTCACCGCACGCTTGACCGCGGTGAGCATGGCAGCCTCGCTGGACTCGATCAGCTTGAAGCCGCCCAGGCCGAACTGGTTGGTGTCGATCATCTTCTGGATCGCGGTATTGGCTCCGGAGCCGGATTCGATGCCGTAGATCTTGCCGTCCAGCTGGTCCTTGAATTTCGCGATATCGGAGAAGGTGCGCAGACCCTGTTCGGCGGTGTAGCTGGGCACCGCGAGTACGGCGATGGCGTCGTTCAGCGAGGGCTCGGCGGCAACTTTCACCGACTTGGAAGCCAGGAACGGCTTGATGTTGTCGTCCATGATCGGCTTCCAGTAGCCGAGGAAGACATCGATCTGTTTCTTCTGGATGCCGGCGAAAATGATCTGCTGCGAGGCCTGGGTCTGGGTGGTCTGGTAACCCAGGCTGCCGAGCAGTTCGTTGGCGACGGCGGTGGTGGCGACGACGTCGGTCCAGCCGACCACGCCTACGCGGATCTTCTGGCAACTGGCGTCTTCGGCGGCGAGTACGGCGGTGGTGGAGAGGGCGAACAGACAGCAACCAGCGAATGCGGTGAGACGTTTCATTGATGCTCCCCTTGCGGCCAAACGGTTTGTATTTGTTTTCCAGGAGCCGGGGGCGGCTCCTTCCGTCTTCGGGCGCCACGACAACCCGATGGAGACAAATTACTCAGCGTCCGAACCCGCGATTCGAACTAAAACGACTACCTATTGAACAGGAACGACCACCTTTCTTGCACGCGGCTGCGTAGTGTTTTTTAGTGCCTTATCCCCTTTGCGGAAAGCGGCCATGCCCCAGACGTTCAGCTTCCTCCTGCTGCCGGGCTTTTCCATGATCGGCCTGATGTCGGCGGTCGAGCCCCTTCGGGTGGCCAATCGTTTTCGGAGTGAGCTCTACCGCTGGCGCCTGCTGAGCCTGGATGGCGGCCCGGTGCCGGGGAGCAATGGCATGTCGCTGAATGTGGATGGCGGGTTGGACTCACCGCCAGAAGGCGATTGCCTGTTCGTGGTGGCCGGGTTCGAGCCGCTGGCCAGTTTCGGCCCACGCCTGGCCCACTGGCTCAATCGTGCCGAACGCGACGGCCTGCTGCTGGGGGGCATCGATACTGGCAGCTTCGTCCTGGCCGAAGCCGAGCTGTTCAACCGTCAACGCCTGACCCTGCACTGGGAAGCCCTGGAAGCCTTCCACGAACGCTACCCGGCGCTGAACGTCACCCAGGAGCTGTTCGAGATCGATGGCAAGCGGATCACCAGCGCAGGGGGAACCGCCAGCCTCGACCTGATGCTCACGCTGATCGCCCGCAGCCATGGCGAATCCCTGGCGCTGCAGGTGTCGGAGCAGTTCGTACTGGGCCGCATCCGCACCCAGCAGGACCATCAGCGCATGCAGATCGCCAGCCGCTTCCACGTGCATAACAAGAAGGTGGTGCAGGTGATTGGCGAGATGGAGCGGCACAGCGAGGCGCCCCTGACCTCGCGGGAGCTGGCCGAGCGGGTGAGCGTCACCCCGCGCCAGCTGGAGCGGCTGTTTCGTTTGCACCTGAAGGAAACACCGTCGAATTTCTACCTCGGCCTGCGCCTGGACAAGGCCCGCCAGCTATTGCGCCAGACCGACATGAGCGTGCTGGAAGTCGCCCTGGCCTGCGGCTTCGAATCGTCTTCCTACTTCTCCCGTGCCTACCGAACACGCTTCGCCACCTGCCCGAGCCAGGACAGGCATGAGCATCCGGATCAGGAACTGCTCGCCAGATAGGGTGAACCAGGAACCTGTGGGAGCGAATTCATTCGCGAAAAGCCGCGTAGCGGCCCAAGGTACGCGCCTGAGGCAGGCCTTCGGCCTGCAATCGCGATTGAAATCGCTCCCACAAAGCTCAGCCGAGCGCTTGTGCACTTGTACGGGCAATGGCTTGTTGTAGGGGCGAATTCATTCGCCAAGCAGGCCGCAGGTCTGCCCTGAAGCCTTGCAGGGGGGGCAGCAGAGCTGCCCTTGGCGAATGAATTCGCCCCTACAAGCATTCGCGCCTGAATGCCCTGAACAGGGCTAAACCGCCCTCCCCTGCTCCGCCAGCGCCTGCTGCACCAGGGGATGCAGACATTCGCCATGGTGCTCTACCTGCCAGGCCATCAGTTCAATGCGCATGGCCGGCGTCCAGAAGCTCTGCAGGTGCGTGCGCACCCCCTTCACCGCTTGCTCCTTGTCCGGTTCGGAGGCGAAGAACTGGGCGATCTGGTTGGCCATCTTGATCAGGTTGTCGGTGCTCATCGGCGTACCTCGACTTTTTCGGTCCTGCGGCGATCCTTGAGCAGGCGCCGCTGTTCGTCACTGAACTCTTGATAGCGTTTCTGCCATTCGGAGGGGTGGTAGACCCGCGTCACCTCCACGGCTGTCACCTTGTACTCCGGGCAGTTGGTGGCCCAGTCGGAGTTGTCGGTGGTGATCACGTTGGCCCCCGATTCGGGGAAGTGGAAGGTGGTGTACACCACCCCCGGCGCCACGCGCTCGCTGACCTTGGCACGCAGCACCGTCTGTCCGGCGCGGCTGCCAACGCCCACCCAGTCGCCCTCGGTGATGCCACGGCTCTCGGCATCGGTCGGGTGGATCTCCAGGCGGTCCTCTTCATGCCAGGCGACGTTGTCGGTGCGCCGGGTCTGGGCGCCGACGTTGTACTGGCTGAGGATGCGGCCGGTGGTCAACAGCAGCGGATAGCGGCTATTGACCTTCTCTTCGGTGGGCACGTAGCCGGTGAGCATGAAGCGTCCCTTGCCACGCACGAATTCCTCGATGTGCATGGTCGGCGTGCCATCCGGCGCCTGGTCGTTGCAGGGCCATTGCAGGCTGCCGTGACGATCCAGCTCGGCGTAGCTCACGCGGGTGAAGGTCGGGGTCAGGCTGGCGATCTCGTCCATGATCTCGGACGGGTGCTTGTAGTCCATCTTGTAGCCAAGGGCGTTGGCCAGCAGCTGCGTCGCCTCCCAGTCGGCCTTGCCGCCCAGCGGGTCCATCACCTTGCGCACGCGGGAGATGCGCCGCTCGGCGTTGGTGAAGGTGCCGTCCTTCTCCAGGAAGGAACTGCCCGGCAGGAAGACGTGGGCGAACTTGGCGGTTTCGTTGAGGAAGATGTCCTGCACCACCACGCACTCCATGGCCGACAGGGCGGCGGTGACGTGCTGGGTGTTGGGGTCGCTCTGGGCGATGTCCTCGCCCTGGCAGTAGAGCGCCTTGAAGGTGCCGCCGAGGGCCGCCTCGAACATGTTGGGGATGCGCAGACCCGGATCAGGCTGCAGGGTCACGCCCCAGGCCTGTTCGAACTGGTGGCGCACCGCGTCGTTGGAGACGTGGCGGTAGCCCGGCAGTTCATGGGGGAAGGAACCCATGTCGCAGGAGCCCTGCACGTTGTTCTGCCCACGCAGCGGGTTCACGCCAACGCCCTCACGGCCGATGTTGCCGGTGACCATGGCGAGGTTGGCGATGCCCATGACCGAGGTGCTGCCCTGGCTGTGCTCGGTCACGCCCAGGCCGTAGTAGATGGCTGCGTTGCCGCCGGTGGCGTAGAGCCGTGCGGCGGCGCGGATGTCGTCGGGCGACACGCCGCAGATCGGCCCCATGGCCTCGGGGGAGTTTTCCGGCAGGCTGACGAAATCGCGCCAGCGGGCGAAGTCAGTCGCTTCGCAGCGGGCGTCGACGAAGTCCTGGTTGACCAGCCCCTCGGTGACGATTACGTGGGCCAGGGCGTTGAGCATCGCCACGTTGGTGCCCGGACGCAGCGCCAGATGCAGCTCGGCGCGGGCGTGGGGCGAATCCACCAGGTCGATACGGCGCGGGTCGATGACGATCAGCCGCGCCCCCTCGCGCAGGCGGCGCTTGAGCTGGGAGCCGAACACCGGGTGGGCGTCGGTGGGGTTGGCACCGATGACCAGCACCACGTCGGCCTGCATCACCGAGTCGAAGCTCTGGGTACCGGCGGACTCGCCCAGGGTCTGCTTGAGGCCGTAGCCGGTGGGCGAGTGGCAGACCCGCGCGCAGGTGTCGACGTTGTTGTTGCCGAAGCCGGCACGCACCAGTTTCTGCACCAGGTAGGTCTCTTCGTTGGTGCAGCGGCTGGAGGTGATGCCACCGATGGAATCACGCCCGTACTTGAGCTGGATGCGGCGGAATTCGCTGGCCGCGTGGTTCACCGCTTCTTCCCAGCTGACTTCCTGCCAGGGATCGCTGATGTGCTTGCGGATCATCGGCTTGGTGATGCGGTCCGGGTGCGTGGCGTAGCCGAAGGCGAAACGGCCTTTCACGCAGGAGTGACCGTGGTTGGCCTGGCCGTTCTTGTCCGGAACCATGCGCACCAGTTGGTCGCCCTTCATTTCGGCTTTGAACGAGCAGCCCACGCCGCAATAAGCGCAGGTGGTGATGACGCTACGCTCGGGCTGGCCAAGTTCGACCACGCTCTTTTCCATCAGGGTGGCGGTTGGGCAGGCCTGTACGCAGGCGCCACAGGACACGCATTCGGAGTCGAGGAAGTTCTCGCCTCCGGCCGCCGCCACGCGGGACTCGAAACCACGCCCGCTGATGGTCAGGGCGAAGGTGCCCTGGGTTTCCTCGCAGGCGCGCACGCAGCGGTTGCAGACGATGCACTTGCTCGGGTCGTAGTCGAAATAGGGGTTGGAAACGTCCTTCTGCTCGTCCAGGTGGTTGGCGCCGTCGTAGCCGTAACGCACCTCGCGCAGGCCCACCTGACCGGCGACGGTCTGCAGCTCGCAGTTGCCGTTCGCCGAACAGGTCAGGCAGTCCAGCGGGTGGTCGGAGATGTACAGCTCCATCACATTGCGGCGCAAGGTGGCGAGCTTGGGCGTCTGGGTGTGGACCACCATGCCTTCGGTCACGGGCGTCGTGCAGGAGGCCGGATAGCCACGCATGCCGTCGATTTCCACCAGGCACATGCGGCAGGAGCCGAAGGCTTCCAGGCTGTCGGTGGCGCAGAGCTTGGGAATGGTGGTGCCGAGCAGCGCGGCGGCACGCATCACCGAGGTGCCGGCGGGCACGCTGATCTCGCGGCCATCGATGGTCAGGCTGACCTGCACCTCGCTTTCGCGGGCCGGGGTGCCAAGGTCGATATCGCTGGCGGGGTCGAAGATGTTGATCATTGGTCGGCCTCCGAGGTCTCCAGACCGAAGTCGGCGGGGAAGTGCTTGAGGGCGCTGGTCACCGGGAAGGCGGTCATGCCACCCAGGGCGCAGAGCGAGCCGTACGTCATGGTGTCGCAGAGGTCCTTGAGCAGCAGGGCCTGCTCCTCGCGAGCGGTGATGTCCGTGGCGGCGATCAGGCGGTCCACCACCTCCACTCCACGGGTCGAGCCGATGCGGCAGGGCGTGCACTTGCCGCAGGATTCCTCAGCGCAGAACTGCAGGGCGAAGCGGGCCATGTGGGCCATGTCCAGGCTGTCGTCAGCCACCACCACGCCGCCGTGGCCGAGCATCGCGCCCATGGCGGCGAAGGCCTCGTAGTCCAGCGGCGTATCGAATTGCGACGGCGGCACCCAGGCACCGAGCGGTCCACCTACCTGAGCAGCCTTCAGCGGGCGGCCGCTGGCGGTACCGCCGCCATAGCCCTCCACCAGCTCGCGCAGGCTCAGACCGAAGGCGCGCTCCACCAACCCGCCATGGCGGATATTGCCGGCGAGCTGGAAGGGCATGGTGCCCAGCGAGCGACCCATGCCGAAGTCCCGGTAGAACTGCGCGCCACGGGCGAGAATCACCGGCACCGAGGCCAGGGTGAGCACGTTGTGGACCAGGGTCGGCAGGCCGAACAGGCCCTGCAGCGCGGGCAGCGGTGGCTTGGCACGGACCACGCCGCGCTTGCCTTCCAGCGAATCCAGCAGAGCGGTTTCCTCACCGCAGATATAGGCACCGGCACCGACACGGACTTCCAGGTCGAACGCCAGGCCACTGCCACCGACGTTGGCGCCGAGGTAGCCGGCGTCGCGGGCGATCTCGATGGCCGCGCGCAGGTTATCCACCGACTGCGGGTACTCGGAGCGCACGTAGATGTAGCCCATGGTGGCACCGACGGCGAGGCCGGCGATGGCCATGCCCTCGATCAGCAGGAAGGGGTCGCCCTCCATCAGCATGCGGTCGGCGAAGGTGCCGGAGTCGCCCTCGTCGGCGTTGCAGACCACGTACTTCTGCGCGGCGGCGGCGCCACGCACAGTGCGCCACTTGATGCCCGCCGGGAAGGCCGCACCGCCCCGACCACGCAGGCCGGAATCCAGCACGGCGGTGACGACGTCATCGCCGCTCAAACCAATCGCGCGCGCCAGCCCTTCGAAACCGCCGTGGGCGCGGTAGTCATCCAGGGATAGCGGCCGGGTGATGCCGGCACGGGCGAAGAGCAGGCGCTGCTGGCTCTTCAGGTACGGCAGTTCCTCCACCGGCCCCAGGGCCAGCGGATGGGTGCTGGCATCACCCTGCAGGGCGTCCAGCAGGGACGATACGTCCTCCGGCGCAACCGGGCCGAAACCCAGGCGACCGTCGGCGCTTTCCAGCTCCAGCAGCGGCTCCAGCCAGTAGAGGCCACGGGAACTGGTGCGTTTGATTTCCAGCGGCAGCTTGCGTTGCTCCGCTTCGCGGGCGAGGGCAGTGGCCAGGTCGTCGGCACCAACGGCGCGGGCTACGGAATCGCAGGGGATGCACAGCTTCAGCATGAACCGTCCTCCAGGCAGCCCTTCACCAGCGCACTCAGACGCTCGGGGGTCAGTCGCGCATGCAGGCGGCCGTCCAGCTCCAGGGCTGGCGAGCAGGCGCAGGCGCCCAGGCAGTAGACAGGCCGCAGGCTGATCTGGCCGTCGGCACTGGTGCCGTGGTCGTCCAGCTCCAGCTCTTCGCGCAACTGCGCGGCCAGGCGCTCGGCGCCCATGCTCTGGCAGGACTCGGCGCGGCACAGGCGCAGGGTATGGCGTGCCGGCGGCGTGGTGCGGAAGTCGTGGTAGAAGCTGATCACCCCGCGCACCTCGGCCAGGCTGAGGTTCAGGGCGTGGGCGATCTCGGGAATGGCGACATCGGGGATGTACCCCGCGCCTTCCTGGATGGCGTGGAGGATCGGCAGCAGGGCACCGGGGGTGTCCTTTTCGCGTTCCAGCACGCTCTGGATCAGAGGCAGGTGAAGCGTCTCATCAGGCATACAGCGTTCCTCTGCTTCACGGGCGACGGGCTGAATTCAGTCGTCCGGAGGTCTCGGCTGCGGCTCACTCGCCACGTCACGGAGCGTGGCCTGCGGTGGCCGTCCTAGCGCCCCGAAGCGCATCTACGCGCGCTGGTCCGGGACATTCGAGGAGCTTGCCATCCCCGTCATTCGGAGATTTCACCCCAGCGACCCTGCGCATTCTGAAACCGACGCAGGCCGACGGAGCGCTCCGTACATTCCTTTATAGGTGGTTGGCGCAAGCCGATGGCGACAGGCGGACCTGTGGTTTGCCGCAGCAACAAAGAGCCATTGATTGTGGGAGCGATTTCAATCGCGATTGCAGGACGCAGTCCTGCCTTAGTCCAGACAGGGGCCGCTGTGCGTCCCATTCGCGAATGAATTCGCTCCCACAAGCCAGTGCCAGTCCTACCAGATGGGCAGTTCCGAACCCCGCTTGCCCATTCGCGACCGGCTTGACGCTTTCGGCAATACCCCGGTCGCTTTTGCGCGATAGCGCCGAATTCCCCAGGGATATGCTCCCCTCAAAGCGCCGGCAGAAGATTCGGCGCATGCATAACAGGGGACAGCCTGATGAGCCCAGCCGAACTGCACGCCGACAGCATCGTCATCGACGGTCTGATCATCGCCAAGTGGAACCGTGAACTCTTCGAAGACATGCGCAAGGGTGGCCTGACCGCCGCCAACTGCACCGTGTCGGTGTGGGAGGGCTTCCAGGCGACGGTGAACAACATTACCGCGAGCAACAAGCTGATCCGCGAGAACAGTGACCTGGTGATCCCGGTGCGTACCACCGCCGACATCCGCAAGGCCAAGGAACTGGGCAAGACCGGCATCCTCTACGGCTTCCAGAACGCCCACGCGTTCGAGGACCAGATCGGCTACGTCGAGGTGTTCAAGCAACTGGGCGTTGGCATCGTGCAGATGTGCTACAACACCCAGAACCTGGTGGGCACCGGCTGCTACGAGCGCGACGGCGGCCTCTCCGGTTTCGGTCGCGAGATCGTCGCCGAGATGAACCGCGTCGGCGTCATGTGCGACCTGTCCCACGTGGGCTCCAAGACTTCCGAAGAAGTCATCCTCGAATCCAAGAAGCCGGTCTGCTACTCCCACTGCCTGCCGTCCGGCCTGAAAGAACACCCGCGCAACAAGTCCGATGAAGAGCTGAAGTTCATCGCAGATCACGGCGGCTTCGTCGGCGTGACCATGTTCGCCCCCTTCCTGGCCAAAGGCATCGATTCGACCATCGACGACTACGCCGAAGCCATCGAGTACGTGATGAACATCGTTGGCGAAGACGCCATCGGCATCGGTACCGACTTCACCCAGGGCCACGGCAAGGAATTCTTCGAGTGGCTGACCCACGACAAGGGTTACGCCCGCCGCCTGACCAACTTCGGGAAGATCGTCAACCCGCTGGGCATTCGCACCGTGGGCGAATTCCCCAACCTCACCGAGACCCTGCTCAAGCGCGGCATGCCCGAGCGCGTGGTGCGCAAGGTCATGGGCGAGAACTGGGTCCGCGTACTGAAGGACGTCTGGGGCGAGTGATCGCTCTTCTCCCCTCTCCCCTCCGGAGAGGGGCCAAACCCTCACCCCAACCCTCTCCCGGCGGGAGAGGGGGTTAATGAAGCCCGCAGCCGGGCCCAAATCGAATTCCGGAGCTAAAACAACATGGCCAAACACGCCCCTGAAATGCCCATCGAAGTCGACAGCGAAACCGGTGTCTGGACCACCGACGCCCTGCCGATGCTGTACGTGCCCCGTCACTTCTTCGTGAACAACCACATGGGCATCGAAGCCGAGCTGGGCCCGGAGCGCTACGCCGAAATCCTCTACAAGGCCGGCTACAAGTCCGCCTGGCACTGGTGCGAGAAAGAAGCTGAATGCCACGGCCTGGAAGGCGTAGCGGTGTTCGAGCACTACATGAAGCGCCTGTCCCAGCGCGGTTGGGGCCTGTTCCAGATCGAGTCCATCGACCTCGACAAGGGCACCGCCCAGGTCCGCCTGAAGCACTCCGCGTTCGTGTACGTGTACGGCAAGGTAGGCCGCAAGGTCGACTACATGTTTACCGGCTGGTTCGCCGGCGCCCTGGATCAGATTCTCCAGGCTCGCGGCAGCAGCGTCCGCACTGTCGCCGAGCAGGTGTACAGCGGCTCGGAAGAAGGCCACGACGACGGCCTGTTTATCGTCAAACCCATCAACGAATAAGAGATCGGAGATAGGGCAATGGCATTCGAAGCTATGTTCCAGCCGATCCAGATCGGCAAACTCACCATCCGTAACCGTGTGCTCTCCACCGCGCACGCCGAGGTCTATGCCACCGACGGCGGCATGACCACCGACCGCTACGTGAAGTACTACGAAGAGAAGGCCAAGGGCGGCATCGGCCTGGCCATCTGCGGCGGCTCGTCGGTGGTGGCCATCGACAGCCCGCAGGAGTGGTGGAGCTCGGTGAACCTGTCCACCGACCGCATCATCCCGCACTTCCAGAATCTGGCCGACGCCATGCACAAGCACGGCGCCAAGATCATGATCCAGATTACCCACATGGGCCGCCGCTCCCGCTGGGACGGCTTCAACTGGCCGACGCTGATGTCGCCGTCCGGTATCCGCGAGCCCGTGCACCGCGCCACCTGCAAGACCATCGAGGTGGAAGAGATCTGGCGCGTGATCGGCAACTACGCCCAGGCCGCGCGCCGGGCGAAGGAAGGCGGCCTGGACGGCGTCGAGCTGTCCGCCGTGCACCAGCACATGATCGACCAGTTCTGGAGCCCGCGCGTCAACAAGCGTACCGACGAGTGGGGCGGCACCTTTGAAGGCCGCATGAAGTTCGGCCTGGAAGTGCTGAAGGCCGTTCGCGCTGAAGTCGGCGA
The DNA here is from genome assembly GCF_029873155.1 of Pseudomonas sp. BN515. Taxonomy (NCBI): domain Bacteria; kingdom Pseudomonadati; phylum Pseudomonadota; class Gammaproteobacteria; order Pseudomonadales; family Pseudomonadaceae; genus Pseudomonas; species Pseudomonas sp. BN515. The sequence goes on from NZ_SSOH01000012.1 coordinate 31,165, forward strand.
CGACTTCTGCGTCGGCATGCGTATCTGCGGCGACGAATTCCACCCGGACGGTCTGTCCCACGAGGACATGAAGCAGATCGCCAAGTACTACAGCGACACCGGCATGATCGACTTCATCGGCGTGGTTGGCTCGGGCTGCGACACCCACAACACCCTGGCCAACGTGATCCCGAACATGAGCTTCCCGCCGGAGCCCTTCCTGCACCTGGCGGCCGGCATCAAGGAAGTGGTCAACGTACCGGTGCTGCACGCGCAGAACATCAAGGACCCGAACCAGGCCACCCGTATCCTGGAAGGCGGCTACGTGGACATGGTGGGCATGACCCGCGCCCACATCGCCGACCCGCACCTGATCGCCAAGATCAAGATGGGCCAGGTGGACCAGATCAAGCAGTGCGTCGGTGCCAACTACTGCATCGACCGCCAGTACCAGGGCCTGGACGTACTCTGCATCCAGAACGCCGCCACTTCCCGTGAATACATGGGCGTGCCGCACATCATCGAGAAAACTACCGGCGTGAAGCGCAAGGTGGTGATCGTCGGCGGTGGCCCGGCAGGCATGGAAGCGGCCCGCGTGGCGGCCGAACGCGGCCACGACGTGACCCTGTTCGAGAAGAAGGACCAGCTCGGCGGCCAGATCACCATCGCCGCCAAGGCACCGCAGCGTGACCAGATCGCCGGTATCACCCGCTGGTACCAGCTGGAGATCGCGCGCCTGGGCGTCGACCTGCGCCTGGGCACCGCGGCCAACCCGGAAGCCATCCTCGACCTCAAGCCGGACATCGTCGTCCTGGCCAACGGCGGTCATCCGTTCCTGGAGCAGAACGAGCACTGGGGTGCGGCCGAAGGCCTGGTAGTGAGCAGCTGGGATGTGCTCGACGGCACCGTGGCGCCGGGCAAGAACGTGCTGGTCTACGACACCATCTGCGAATTCGGCGGCATGTCGGCAGCGGACTTCCTGGCCGACAAGGGCGCCCAGGTCGAAATCGTCACCGACGACATCAAGCCGGGCATCGCCATGGGCGGCACCACCTTCCCGACCTACTACCGCAGCATGTACCCGAAGGAAGTGATCATGACCGGCGACCTGATGCTGGAAAAGGTCTACCGCGAGGGTGACAAGGTGGTGGCGGTGCTGGAGAACGAGTACACCGGCGCCCGCGAGGAGCGTGTGGTGGACCAGATCGTCATCGAGAACGGCGTGCGCCCGGACGAGGGCCTGTACTACGCGCTCAAGGACGGTTCGCGCAACAAAGGCCAGATCGACGTCGAGGCGCTGTTCGCCATCAAGCCGCAGCCTTGCCTCAGCGAAACCGGCAGCGGTTACCTGCTGTTCCGCATCGGCGACTGCGTGGCCCAGCGCAACACCCACGCGGCGATCTACGACGCCCTGCGTCTGTGCAAGGACTTCTGATGATCGCTCCCCTCTCCCTCTGGGAGAGGGGCCGGGGGTGAGGGATGGCGCAGGCCGGCACGGATTTTCAGTGACGCCAAGCTCCCCTCACCCCAGCCCTCTCCCGGAGGGAGAGGGAGCCATCCGTGCCGCTTTCAGGTCCCGGTAGGAGACCAACAATGCTGAACACCCTTCTTCCCATCCTGCTCTTCGCCGCGCTCGGCCTTGCCGTGCTGGGCGCCGCGAAGCGCTTCTTCATGTGGCGCCGGGGCCGACCCTCCAAGGTCGACTGGATCGGTGGCCTGATGAAGATGCCGCGCCGCTACCTGGTGGACCTGCACCATGTGGTCGAGCGCGACAAGTACATGTCCAAGACTCACGTGGCCACCGCTGGCGGCTTCGTGCTGTCGGCCGTGCTGGCGATCGCGGTGCACGGCTTCGGCCTGCACAGCCGGATCCTCGGCTTCGCCCTGCTGGCCGCCACTGTGCTGATGTTCGTTGGCGCACTCTTCGTCGCCAAACGCCGTCTCGATCCGCCGTCCCGTCTGTCCAAGGGCCCGTGGATGCGTCTGCCGAAGAGCCTGCTGATGTTCGCGGCGAGCTTCTTCATCGCCACCCTGCCGGCGGCCGGCATCCTCCCGGAAGGCTTCGGCGGCTGGTTCCTCGCCGGCATCCTCGCCATTGGCGTGGCCTGGGGCGTGTCCGAGCTGTTCCTCGGCATGACCTGGGGCGGCCCGATGAAGCACGCCTTCGCCGGGGCCCTGCACCTGGCCTGGCACCGCCGCGCCGAGCGCTTCGGCGGCGGCCGCTCCACCGGCCTCAAGGCGCTGGACCTGGAAGACCCCAACGCACCGCTGGGCGTGGAAAAACCCACTGATTTCACCTGGAACCAGCTGCTCGGCTTCGACGCCTGCGTGCAGTGCGGCAAGTGCGAGGCCGTGTGCCCTGCTTTCGCCGCCGGCCAGCCGCTGAACCCGAAGAAGCTGATCCAGGACATGGTCATCGGCCTGGCCGGTGGTGACGACGCCAAGTTCGCCGGCAGCCCCTACCCGGGCATTCCGCTGGGCGAGCACGCCGGCGGCCCGCACCAGCCGATCGTGGTCCAGGGCGGCAAAGGCCTGGTGGAAGCGGACACCCTGTGGTCCTGCACCACCTGCCGTGCCTGCGTCGAGGAATGCCCGATGATGATCGAGCACGTCGACGCCATCGTCGACATGCGCCGCCACCTGACCCTGGAAAAGGGCTCCACCCCGAACAAGGGTGCCGAGGTGCTGGAAAACCTGATCGCCACCGACAACCCCGGCGGCTTCGCCCCCGGCGGCCGCCTGAACTGGGCTGCGGACCTGAACCTGCCGCTGATGAGCGAGAAGAAGCAGGCCGAGGTGCTGTTCTGGGTCGGCGACGGTGCCTTCGACATGCGCAACCAGCGCACCCTGCGCGCCTTCGTCAAAGTCCTGAAAGCTGCCAACGTCGACTTCGCCGTACTCGGCCTGGAAGAACGTGACAGCGGCGACGTAGCCCGTCGCCTGGGTGACGAAGCCACCTTCCAGACCCTGGCCAAGCGCAACATCGCCACGCTGAACCAGTACAAATTCAAGCGCATCGTCAGCTGCGACCCGCACAGCTTCCATGTGCTGAAGAACGAGTACGGCGCATTGGGCGGCCATTACGAAGTCCTGCACCACAGCACCTACATCAACGAACTGATGCAGCGCGGCAGCCTCAGCCTCGGCCAGCACAAGGGCGGCAGCGTGACCTACCACGACCCGTGCTACCTGGGCCGCTACAACGGCGAGTACGAAGCCCCGCGCGCCGTGCTCAAGGCCATCGGCATCGAGGTCAAGGAAATGGAACGCTCCGGCTTCCGTTCCCGTTGCTGCGGCGGTGGCGGTGGCGCACCGATCACCGACATCCCCGGCAAGCAGCGGATTCCCGACATGCGTATGGTGGACATCAAGGAAACCGGCGCAGAACTGGTGGCCGTGGGCTGCCCGCAGTGCACCGCAATGCTCGAAGGCGTGGTCGCCCCGCGCCCGGAGATCAAGGACATCGCCGAACTGGTGGCGGATGTGCTGATCGAGGTGCCGGTGGAAGCAAAAAAGCCGTCGGCGGCTAAAGCTGCCGTGGAGGTGGCGTGATGGGTACTTACAGCCAACTTCTCCCGTCGCTCTTCTCCCCTCTCCCTCTGGGAGAGGGGCCGGGGGTGAGGGTGTTCGGCAGCAGCTCCGTGCCCACCCATTACCCCCTCACCCTAACCCTCTCCCCCACAGGGGAGAGGGGACATTCTGTACCTGAGCAGGAGTCCATCGCATGAGCGACATCATCCGCCGCGACCCGCGCGCCGAGTGGATCGCCCGCAACCGCCTGCACCCGCTGCATGCCGCCATGCAGACCCAGGGGCAGACGAGCTGGATGGGCCCCAACGGCCTGATCCGCAAGAATCCCCACGCCGCAGCAGCGGGCTTCATCGGCCCCAACGGCGTCAAGCGTATCGACCGCAGCGGCGCCCAGCAGGGCACCGCCGGCAAGCGCAGCGCGGCCAGCGAAGTGGTGCAGCTGCCGCTGCATGTGATCGAACAACCGGCCTTCCACATCTGCGTGGTGCCGGACATGGTCGGTGGCCGTCTCTCCAGCCACGACAAGGACCTCCTGGGCCTGGCCAACAAGTTGGCCGGCAGCGAAGGCGCGGTGGTCGCCGTGCTCTTCGGCGAAGACAAGGAATCCGCCTTCGATACCGCAGGCGTGGACCGCATCCTGCGTATCGCGGGTGACGAGTTCGACGGCTACTCGCCGGAAGCCCGCGTGCTGGCCCTGAGCGCTGTGGAAAGCCAGCTGGCGCCCCGCCACTGGCTGCTACCCGATAGCCGCACCGGTGGTGGCGAACTGGGCCGCCGCCTGTCCGCGAAGCTGGGCGAACGCCCGGCCACACGCGTCTGGCAGGTCGCCAACGAACAAGCCACTGGCCGCGCCGGTGCAGGCCGCGAGGACCTGGTGCGCCAAGTGCCGCGCCTGATCCTGGCTGCCGCCGAATGCGCCGAACCGGTCAGCGAAACCCGTCACGAAGCCCGTCAGCTGGATCTGTCGGCAAGCATCGCCCACAGCCTGCCGCGCATCGAGGACCTCGGCCCGGTGGCCGTGGACCCGGCGCAAATCCCCATGGCCGAGGCGGAGTTCATCCTTTCCGGCGGCAACGGGGTGAAGGACTGGGCACTGTTCCACGAAGCGGCCGGCGCCCTCGGCGCCACCGAAGGCGCTTCCCGCGTGGCGGTGGACGACGGCTTCATGCCGCGTAACCGCCAGGTGGGCGCGACGGGTACCTGGGTCACCGCGCGCGTCTACCTCGCGGTGGGCATCTCCGGCGCCATCCAGCACCTGCAAGGCATCGGCGCCTGCGACAAGGTGGTGGCGGTGAACATGGACCCGGGCTGCGACATGATCAAACGCGCCGATCTCTCGGTGATCGGCGACTCCGGCGCCATCCTCGCGGCGTTGATCCAGCTGGCCACCGAATACCGTCAGGGAGGGGCACGCGATGCCGCATGACGCACTGAAGATCGTCAGCCTGGTCTCCATCGGCGCGCACCCCACCTCGGGCCGCGCTCGCCGCGCCGACCAGGATGCCCGCGCCGTCGAACTCGGCCTGCGCCTGGCCGGCCCGCGCCTGCGCGTGGTGCATGCCGGCAATCCGCAGGAAGAAGCCCTGCGCGCCTACCTGGGCATGGGCCTGGATGAACTGATCGTCCTGGAGCAGGGCTCGCAGGACGACGCCCTGCCCCCGCTGGGCGACTTCCTCCGCGAAAGCGGCGCCCAACTGGTGCTCACCGGTAGCCAGGCGGAAACCGGCGAAGGTTCGGGCATGTTGCCCTACCTGCTGGCCGAACGCCTGGGCTGGCCACTGGTGGTGGGTCTGGCAGAGGTGGAAAAAGTGGACAACGGCGTGGCCCAGGTCCTGCAGGCCCTGCCACGCGGCCAGCGCCGCCGGCTGAAGGTGCGCCTGCCCTTCGTCGCCTGCGTCGACAACGCCGCTCCCACCGCCCGCCAGAGCGCCTTCGGCCCGGCCCGGCGCGGCCACATCGAAGCCGAAGACGTGGAGCTGGTGGAGGATGTATTGTTCGCCGAGGCCCAGTTGCAACCGGCTCGCCCTCGGCCCAAGCGGCTCAAGGTGATCAAGGCCAAGACCGGCGCCGAGCGGATGAAGGCGGCAACCGCCAAGGCATCCGGCGGTGGCGGCCAGGTACTCAAGGACGTCTCGCCGCAGGCGGGCGCCGAAGCTATCTTCAAACTGTTGCTGGAAGAAGGCGTGCTGCGCTGATCGCGCGGCACCCGATGCGGAGGAATAGCGCGATGATGCATGCCGATCTGATCGACCAGGAAGACTTTCGTGAGCGCCTGGTGGCGCTGGGTATCAGCATCCCGCCGGGGGTTACCGCCGAGCAGGCCTGCGAACAGGCCGTGAGCGGCCTCAGCCCGGAACGCGCACTGGCCTTGCGGCGTCTGGTGGAGGAGTTGCTGGGCGGCAGCGCCACCCTGCTGCCGAACGTGCGCGAAGCCATTTCGCGCACCCTGCTGCCGGCGCTGGTACCGCGCTGACAGCTGAAACCCATGAATGAGAAAGGGCGCCATTGGCGCCCTTTTTTCTTTCCCGTAGGGTGCGCCGTGCACACCTGGGAATACTTTGTGGGGGCGATTTCAATCGCCAAGCGGGCCGCAGGTCCGCCCTTCCGGTCCTGAGTGGGGCAGCTTCACCGCCCTTGGCGAATGAATTCGCCCCTACAGGCTCCTCATTCGCCAAGGGAGGTGCGTTACACCACCCGCACGCTGGCGAAGGTGGACTCGCCCTGGGCGCGGGTCAGCGCAACGCCGGCGGTGGACGGCGCGTTGCGCACCAGTTCGTCCGGCACCGGCATCAAGGCCACCACGTTGGCGTTCTGGCCAGCACGCTCGTCGCGCGGCGGAATGCCGAAATACTCGCGGTAGCACTTGGAGAAGTGCGGGGTGGAAACGAAGCCGCACACCGACGCCACCTCGATGATGGACATGGCGGTCTGCTTCAGCAGCTGGCGTGCGCGGATCAGGCGCAGTTTGAGGTAGTAACGCGACGGCGAGCAGTGCAGGTACTTCTGGAACAGGCGCTCCAGCTGGCGGCGCGAGACGTCGACGTAGGTGGCCAGCTCGTCGAGGTCGATGGGCTCCTCCAGGTTGGCTTCCATCAGCGCGACAATTTCCTGCAGCTTCGGCTGGTTGGTGCCGAGCATGTGCTTGAGCGGTACGCGCTGGTGGTCCTGCTCGTTGCGGATGCGCTCGTAGATGAACATCTCCGAGATGGCGGCAGCCAGTTCGCGGCCGTGCTCGCGGGCGATCAGGTGCAGCATCATGTCCATCGGCGCGGTGCCGCCGGACGAGGTGTTGCGGTTGCGGTCGATGGAGAACAGGCGGGTGCTGATGCCGGCGCGGGGGAAGGCTTCCTGCATGGCCGCCAGGCATTCCCAGTGCACGCTGCACTCGAAACCGTCGAGCAGGCCGGCCTTGGCCAGTGCCCAGCTGCCGGTGCACACGGCGCCCAACTGGCGGCCCTGGCGGGACTGGGACTGCAGCCACTGCACGTGTTCGCGGCTGACGCTGTGCTGGATATCGACACCGCCGCAGACAATCACGGCATCCAGGGCCGGCGCATTGTCCAGGCCGCTGTCGGGGGTGATCTGCAGGCCGTCGCTGGCACTCACGGGACGGGCGTCCTGGCTGAGCGTGTACCAGCGATAGAGTTCGCGGCCGGAGAGGTGGTTGGCCATGCGCAGCGGTTCGACCGCGGATGCCAGGGAAATCAGGGTGAAGTTATCCAGCAGCAGGAAACCGATGGACTGGGGAACACGGTTCTGGGGTTGAGCCCCTTGGTTGAACTGTGACATCAGCGAAACCCTCAGCTAGGCACGGAGCGGAGCCTCGTTTAGAGGCTTTTTTGTTATGGCCTGGTCTTCAAAACCAGGGAATACCAAATCTAGGCAAAGGTCGTGCCTAGTTTTATTGATCGTTCAATTAAAAACAGCGGATTCCTCCAAGGCCCATGCCATTCGGCCTAGGCGTCAGCGACAGAATCATTCTGTTTACGACCGCGAGAGCCCGCGTCCGGCGGGCCCTGGGGACTTAGGTAGCACTGGCGGTGTCAGCGAATGTCACCCCGTGCTATAGGACAATACCTTCAGTAACAGACGGAATATTCATAACCTGACCGCCCGGTCATAACCGCCCCGCCGCATCGTGCACCAGCATTGGGCGGCGGCGGCCGCCCATGATCGAGATCAGCACTCGATGGCGCTGACCGCCAGGCCACCGCGCGAGGTTTCCTTGTACTTGTCGTGCATGTCGGCACCGGTGTCACGCATGGTGCGGATCACCCGGTCCAGCGAGATGAAGTGCTCGCCGTCGCCGCGCAAGGCCATCTGCGCCGCGTTGATCGCCTTCACCGCGGCGATCGCGTTGCGCTCGATGCACGGCACTTGCACCAGCCCGCCCACCGGGTCGCAGGTCAGCCCGAGGTTGTGCTCCAGGCCGATCTCAGCCGCGTTCTCCAGCTGCGCCGGGGTCGCCCCGAGCACTTCCGCCAGGCCAGCGGCGGCCATGGCACAGGCCGAGCCCACTTCGCCCTGGCAACCCACTTCGGCACCGGAGATCGAGGCGTTCTTCTTGCACAGGATGCCGACGGCGGCGGCGCCGAGGAAGAAGTGCACCACGTCGTCGTCAGTCGCCTCGGGATTGAAGCGCATGTAGTAGTGCAGCACCGCCGGGATGATCCCCGCTGCACCGTTGGTGGGCGCGGTGACCATGCGCCCGCCGGCGGCGTTTTCCTCGTTCACCGCCAGGGCGTAGAGGTTCACCCACTCCATGGCGCTCATGGTGCTGCCGATCACGTTGGGCTTGCCCAGCTCCTGCAGGCTGCGGTGCAGCTTCGCGGCACGGCGACGCACGTTGAGCCCGCCGGGGAGGATACCTTCCTCGCCCATGCCGTTGCGCACGCATTCCTGCATGGCGTCCCACAGTTTCAGCAGGCCAGCGCGGATCTCCGCCTCGCTGCGCCAGGCCTTCTCGTTGGCCAGCATCAGCTCGGAGATACGCAGGTTGTGGCGCTGGCAGAGTTCCAGCAGTTCTTCGGCACTGGAGAAGTCGTAGGGCAGCTTGGTGGCGTCCTGGTCCAGCTGGCCGGACTTCGCCTGGGCCTCGTCGACGACGAAACCGCCGCCGATGGAGTAGTAGGTGTCGCGGTGCAGTTCGCCGCCCTCGCCTTCGACGATCAGGGTCATGGCGTTGGGGTGATACGGCAGGTTCTCGTCGAGCAGCAGCAGGTCGCGCTGCCAGTCGAAGGCGACCGGGTGGCTGCCGTCCAGCAGCAGTTCGCGGGAGGCCTTCAGCGCCTCGATGCGCGGGGCGATCTGTTTCGGGTCGACCTGGTCCGGCCATTCCCCCATCAGCCCCACCAGGGTGGCGCGGTCGGTGCCGTGGCCGACACCGGTGGCCGACAGCGAGCC
>NZ_SSOH01000013.1:0-22809 GCF_029873155.1 Pseudomonas sp. BN515
GCTGATCTGCAGGTTGCTGGCGGTCAGGGCGAGGCTGTCGACGTCCGCTGCGTTGGCCAGCAATTGCGCCTGGGTGATCAGGCGAGCGCCGCTGTCTTCGGCAATGGCGGTCAGGGTTACCGGAGTAGTAGTCGGCGCATCGTTGACCGGGGTGATATCCAGCGTGGCGCTACCGGCGACGCTGAGTGAGCCGTCGCTGACGGAGTAGGTGAAGGACACCTGGGTGTCGTCATTCAGCGCCGGGGTGTAGGTCCAGGTGCCATTGCCGTTGTTGACCAGAGATCCATTGCCCGAGCTGATCTGCAGGTTGCTGGCAGTGAGTCCGTCTCCGTCGATATCTGAAGCATGGGCAAGCAATTCGGCCTGGGTGATGAGGCGCGCGCCGCTGTCTTCGGCAATGGCTGTCAGGGTTACCGGGCTGCTGACCACCGGAGCGTCGTTGACACCGGCAATCCGCACCGTCGCAGTGGCCCAGCTCAGGGTGCCATTACCCAGGCGAATGGCGTAGGTGAAGCTGTCGGTCAGGTACTCGCCAACCGAGAGGCTCCTGTATGCATCGCTCTGGAGGAGATCGCCGGCGTCGTAGAGGACTTTCATCTTCCCGTCCGACGGGTCCTGGCCGATCCAGATGTGGGCGCCATAAGCGCTGTAGCAATCCTGGTCATGGGCCAGCAGGTCCGCTTGTATCTCTGTCCGGGTCGCCGTGCTGCCATCGGCCGTAACGCCATCATCCAGGGAGTAGAGCGTCTTGGCCTTGCCACCAAGGTCATTCGCCATGACATCCAGGCAGATGTAGTCGAGGCCATCTCGCACCAGGTTCTCGTAGAGGAAGCTGTCGCCGTTCGCTTGGGGGGTATTGCTGAATGAGACGGTGGAGATGGCCATGTTGAATTCCTTTCGCTGAATTTGTTGGTCTTGTGGGCGTTACCTGGGCTATTGCGCGGCGCCAGGCGGGCCTTGAGCCGCCCACTGTGAAAGGGACGCGCGAAGCCCGAAGGCAGCGCGCAGGAATCTGCGAGCACCCATGAGAGGGACTCCTGAAATGAGTAAGGGACCGTGAGAAAGAGAGGCACCGACTACAGCGACGGCCAAAGCACTGTAATGTCAGTTTGATATTCGTTTAGAGGTGAGTCCGGCCCCTGTAAAGGCTCGATTCGAGGCAAGTGGGATTGGCGGTCAAAATCACGACGAACGGCGATTTTGAGTCAGAAAATTGACTGACGGTGTGATGGCGGCCCGTTCGCGGAGAACGTCGACTTGTAGTGAAACCCGGATGGGACGACCATCTGCCCCTCGATTCGGCCCTGCCCTGGAGAAGACATGGCCCGGCACCCCCAGGTCGACCCGATATCCGCCAGGATGGCGTGGATAGGGTCTGGCCGCCCCTGGCGCGTCCTGCGCCGGCCCTCGTTGCTGATACCGCTGCTGATGCTGGCGCTGCTCTGGTCGGCCGACCGCCTGTTCCCGCTGCCCTTGCCGGACGACGACCTGGCTCGGGTGGTGTTGGCCGAGGACGGCACGCCGCTGTGGCGCTTCGCCGATGCCAACGGCGTGTGGCGTTACCCGATCAGCCAGGACGAGGTGTCGCCCTTTTACCTTGAGGCGCTGCTGACCTACGAGGACCGCTGGTTCTACCAGCACCCCGGCGTGAATCCCCTGGCCCTGGCCCGTGCAGCCTGGCTCAACCTCACCGGTGGGCGTGTGCTTTCCGGGGGCAGCACCCTGTCTATGCAGGTGGCGCGGCTGCTTGATCCACACTCGCGCACCTTCGCCGGCAAGCTGCGCCAGCTCTGGCGCACTGCACAGCTGGAGTGGCACCTGTCCAAGGAGGAAATCCTCGGCCTCTACCTCAATCGCGCGCCCTTTGGCGGCACCCTGCAGGGTGTGGCGGCGGCCAGTTGGGCTTACCTCGGTAAACCACCTTCGCAGCTGACCCGTGCCGAGGCCGCACTGTTGGCCGTATTGCCCCAGGCGCCCAGCCGGCTGCGCCCGGACCGCCACCCCGAACGTGCCCAGGCCGCGCGGGACAAAGTGCTGCGGCGCCTGGCGCAGTTCAACGTCTGGTCCGAAGGCGCGGTGAAGGAAGCCATGGAAGAACCAGTGCTCCTGGCGCCGCGCCAGGAACCCAGCCTGGCACCGCTGCTGGCGCGGCGGCTGAATACCCCGAAGAGCCCGCCGCTGATCCGCACCACCATCGACGCGGCCCTGCAGCGCCGCCTGGAAGACCTGTTGCTCGGCTGGCGCGCACGCCTGCCGGAGCGCACCTCGGCGGCCATCCTGGTGGTCGATCACCAGACCATGGCCGTGCGTGCCTACCTGGGCTCTGTGGATATCGCCGATGAGCGCCGGTTCGGTCACGTGGACATGGTCCAGTCGCTGCGCTCCCCCGGTTCCACCCTCAAACCCTTCCTTTACGGCATGGCCCTGGATGCCGGGCTGATCCACTCCGAATCCCTATTGCAGGACGTGCCCCGTCGCTACGGCGACTACCGCCCCGGCAACTTCGCCGCCGGCTTCATCGGCCCGGTGTCTGCCAGCGAGGCGCTCGGCATGTCCCTCAACCTGCCGGCGGTGCAACTGCTGGAGGCCTACGGGCCGAAGCGTTTCGCCGGTGAGCTGCGCAACGTCGGCGTGCCGCTGGTGCTGCCGGCGGCCAGCGAGCCGAACCTGGCGCTGATCCTCGGTGGCGCCGGCAGCAAGCTGGAGGAACTGGTCAGCGGCTACAGCGCCTTCGCCCGCCAGGGCCGCGTCGCCCATCTACGCCTGCAGCCCCAGGATGTCTTGCAGGAACGCCGCCTGCTGTCGCCCGGCGCCGCCTGGATCATCCGTCGCATCCTCGCCGGCCAGGCACGCCCGGACCGCGACCCCCGAGCCCGCCTGACCCAACGCCCGGTGCTGGCCTGGAAGACCGGCACCAGCTACGGCTTCCGTGATGCCTGGGCCATCGGCGTTGGGCCGCGTCATCTGATCGGCATCTGGATCGGCCGACCCGACGGCACCCCGGTACCCGGCCAGTTCGGCCTGGCCTCGGCTGCCCCCTTGCTCCTGCAGGTGCACGACCTGCTGGTGAACCGCGATACCCAGCGCGGCATCGCCCAGCCGGTGGACCCGCAACCGCCGGAAGTCGGCGTGGCTGCGATCTGCTGGCCACTCGGCCAACCCATGGCCAAGGGCGACCCCAACTGTCGCCGCCAGCGTTTCGCCTGGACCCTCGAAGGCACCACGCCGCCCACCTTGCTGGCCGCCGACCAGCCCCTCGGGCTCGGCTTGCGCCAGCCGTTGTGGGTGAATGCCGAAGGCCACCAGGTCGCCGCCGGTTGCAGCGGCGCCCAGGCGCGCGAGCTGGTGCTCTGGCCTGCGCCCCTGGAACCCTGGCTGCCGCGTCGCGAACGGCGTGCCGCGCGATTGCCATTGGTGGACCCGGCATGCCCGCCGCAGTTGCCGCCGGCGGCGGCTCCGCTGTCCATCGTCGGTGTGCGCGAGGGCGACCAACTGCGCCGTCCCTCGGGTAGCGCCGAGCCCCTGCGCCTCAAGCTCTCCACCCTCGGCGGCAGCGGTCGGCGCTGGTGGTTCCTCGATGGCGCACCGCTCACCGCCACGTCGGCGGAGGAGAGCTTCAACCAGGAGTTCAGGCGCAGCGGTCGTCACCAGCTGAGCGTGCTGGACGAAACCGGGCAGACCGCTCGTCTGGAGTTCGCCGTCACGGACTGACCGAACGTTCAAGTTTCTGGCATTGGGCGCCGATATCTGTTGTTGGCAATGGATGGGCAAATTGTCGAGCAGTTTGTATACAATCCTTCGCCCTTCTCGTCCTGCCTCCAACAAGAACTCCAAGGAGACAACTCCATGCGCCTCTGGCAACGCAGTATTCAGTGGCAGCTGATCTTCAGCATGGGCGCGGCCCTGCTCGCCGGCATCCTCATCGTCATCGGCATCTACTCGGTACTGATGAACCGCCTGACCGAACGTTTCCTGCTGGATGAAGCCTTGCCCGCCCGCGTACAGGCCATCGGCAACTCCCTGGAGCGCACCCTGGCCGCGCCCATCACCGCCAATGCCAGCATTGCCGAGAACGCCCTGGTGCAGGACTGGCTCGCCGAAGGCGAGGACCCGGCCCGCGCCGACGCCTTCGCCCGCTACCTGGAAGGCGTGCGCGCCCAGCAGAACGCGACGACCACCTCCATCGCCGTAATGGACAGCGGCCACTACTACACGGGCCAGGGGCTGGCGCGCACCATTTCCCGCAGCCAGCCGGAGAACCAGTGGTTCTACCGGCTGGTGGACAGCAACCGGAACCGGGTGCTGGAGATCGACATCGACAAGGGCACCCGCCTGCCCACCCTGTTCATCAACCAGCGCATCAGCCGTGACGGAAAGACCCTGGGCGTCTCCGGCCTGGGCTACAGCCTGCAGTCCATGTCCGAGATGATCCGCGACTTCCGCTTCGGCGAGCGCGGCCGGGTGTTCCTGATGGACAAGGAGGGCAACATCAAGGTCCACCCCGACGCCGCCCTGAACGGCAGCGCGCGACTGGCCGACGTCTTCGGTGCCGACTCCGCCGCCCAGCTGCTGGCGTCCGGTGGCAAGGCCATCCACTTCAGCCGTGACGGCGAGGACTACCTCGCCCTGTCCCGCCCGCTGGAAAGCCTCGGCTGGCAACTGGTGAGCGAAGTGCCGGAGGCGGAAATCTACGCCGAGGCACGCAAGGCCATGGTGACCAGCAGCTTCGCCGGTTTCGGCGTGCTCGCCCTGTGCCTGCTGCTGGTGGTGCTGCTGGCCCGTGGGCTGGTGCGGCCGATCCGCCAGGTCACCGCGGCATTGGTGGAAATCGGTGGCGGTGGTGGTGACCTCACCCGTCGCCTGGACGAGTCCCGTGCCGATGAACTGGGCGACCTCGCCCGTGGTTTCAACCGCTTCCTGGAAAGCCAGCGCAGCCTGATCGGCGAAGTGCTGGACACCAGCCAGCGCCTGCACAAGGTGGTAGGCCAGGTGGCCCAGGTGGTGGACAACACGGCCAGCCGCTCCAGCCAGCAACAGGAAATGACCGACATGGTCGCCACCGCCGTGCACGAGATGGGCCTCACGGTGCAGGAAATCGCCCGCAACGCCGGCGCCGCCGCCCATGCCTCGCAGAATGCCCGCGACGAATCCCTGCAGGCGCGCCAGGTAGTGGGCGAGTCCGTGGGGCACATCGAGAAAATGTCCAACGAGATCGGCGTCGCGGCCTCGGCGGTGAGCGAACTGGCCAGCCAGGTAGCCTCCATCGACCAGGTGCTGGCGGTGATCCGTGGCATCTCCGAACAGACCAACCTGCTGGCGCTGAACGCCGCCATCGAAGCCGCCCGCGCTGGCGAAATGGGCCGGGGCTTTGCCGTGGTCGCGGACGAGGTACGGACCCTGGCCAGCCGCACCCAGTCGTCCACCGACGAAATCCAGCAGATGATCCAGCGCCTCAAGCACGGCGCCGAAACCGCGGTGCATTCCATGCACGCCGGCCAGGCCGCCACCGGCACGGGCGTCGAGGCCAGCCAGCGCACCGGCACCTCCCTGGGCGCGATCACCGATCAGGTGGAACGCATCAGCGACATGAACCACCAGGTGGCGGCGGCGACCGAGGAGCAGTCGTCGGTGACCGAGGAAATCAACCGCAATGTCCAGGGCATCGCCGACCTGGCCCACGCCACTGCCAGCGAAGTGCGCGGCTGCCGCGAGGAATGCCAGACCCTGAGCCGCCTGGCCGGGGACCTGGCGCAGCAGGTGGGCAAGTTCAGGTTGTGAGGGGAGTTGGAAAGTTCTGAGCCAAGCTGCTTACCGAGCTCGGTGGATGTTCATGTTTCGCCTTGCCGGGCGACTCCCTTTGGCAGTCGTCGGTATGCCGCACCACCCAAAGGAAGCAAAGGTCTTGCCCCTGCATCCGGCCCCGGCTTCGCCGCGGTTCCCTCCCTCCATCGTTGCGCCGGGGGCACGGCGAGAGGGGCCATCCATGGCCCCACACGCCTCTCGCGGCATCCATGCCGCTCGTCCCCCTCTGCAACGATTCCGTTCGGCCTTCTGACGGGGCGAGGTCGCTGCCCCACCGCTTCTGCCCAGCTTCAGGCGGCGTATGGGCTTCAGGATGACTTTGAATTTGCCGGCGCGAGTCACCCCTCTCCTCTTCAGGGAGAGGGGGCGGGGGTGAGGGGGAGCAGGCTGGCGCGAAAGCTTGGAACTCCGTTTTTGGCCTGTCACTTCAACGTCAGCGCAGATTGAAATCACCACCACAGCGAGCGAATCACCCGCTCCTTTTCAGGTCGAACTACCCGGCGAAAGGGACGTTGGACCGGTTTCCTCTCCCGCCATTTCCAACCTGTCCCGCCCCAGTGCCTTGGCGCGGTACAGGGCGTCGTCCACGCGCTTGAAGAAGGCTTCGGCGCTGCCGCCGTCGCGTTCGTCGAAGCGGCCCAGACCGAGGCTGGCAGTCACCGGCAGGTGCTGGCCGCCGAGTTCGAAGCCACGGTTGGCCAGGTCCTCGCGGAACAGCTCGGCCAACTGGCGGGCCTGCTCCATGCTGGTATCCGGCATCAGCACGCCGAACTCTTCGCCGCCCAGGCGCAGCAGGGCGTCGCTGTCGCGGCGGAAGAATTCACGCATGCGCTCGCCGAATGCCCGCAGGCAGGCATCGCCCACACTGTGGCCGTGCTCGTCGTTGATCCGCTTGAAGAAGTCGATGTCCACCAGCAGCAGCGACAGCTCGCTGCCATGACGCTGGGCGCTGGCGCACATGGCCGGGAACAGGTTGTTGAACTGGTAGCGGTTGCCCAGTTGAGTCAGGCCGTCGGTGCGGCTGAGGGTATCCAGGCGCTGGCGTTGCTCCAGCAACTGCAGCTCCAGGGCAATCATGTTGGCGTACTCGCGGTGGCTGCGGTTCAACGCCAGCAGCAGGTAGCTGAAGTAGAAGGCGAGGGTGATGAGTTCGGCCCGCGTGCCGTCCGGAGATAGCGCCAACACCACCAGTCCCGGCAGATAGAGCATCAGGATGGCGACGATCGCACGGCGCCGACGCATGGAGAAGTTGAAGGTCATGGCGGTGCTGAAGGCCACGGTGGCCAGCGTGGCGATAAGGCGGGAAGGCTGGAAGTCGGGGGCCAGCAGCACCCAGCCGTGGGCCAGGCCCCAGCCAACGGACGACACCAGGATCACGCCCCAGTGGCGGTCCAGCCAGCGCTGCAGCTCGGTCTCGCTGCCCGTCTCGGGCGGACGGTGCAGCAGCCGCGCCGCCAGCAGCAGTGCAAAAAACGCACTGCCGATCGAACCTACGGCCAGGTGTTGCAGCGGCGCCGCGCTGAACAGCCAGCACAGCAGCCAGGCCAGCAAGTAGTAGACGCCGCCGAGTCGTGTGCGCGAACGGGTGTCCTGTACTTCGCGCCAGAGGCTGAAACGCTCCGGGGATTGGGGAAGGTCGGCGTCGGTCATCTTTCTGTGATCACAGAAACAGCAGAGGTCGGCTGAGCTTAGTCGTTCTGTATCTGCAATGGCATCAAGTTGACATCGTTGCCGTTCATCCCCGACGAATGAGCCAGACGCCGCCGATGATCAACGCGAGGCCAGCCAGTTTGCCGATGCTGATGGGCGCCTCGCGGTAGCCGGCCCAGCCGAAGTGGTCCAGCATCAGCGCCATGCTCAGCTGCCCGGCCAGCACCAATGTCATGAACAGCAGGGCGCCGATGCGCGGACCGGCGAAGGCGGCGGTGGCAATGAACACCGCGCCCAGCAGACCGCCACCCCATTGCCACCAGCTCACGCCCTTGAGTGCGTCGAAGGTCGGCATTTCGCGCTGGATCAGCACCACCGCGAGCAGGGCGAGGGTACCCACCAGGAAGGACACCAGGGCAGCGCTCATGACGCTGGAAATCTGTTTGGCCAATTGGCCATTGATGCCGGCCTGCAGAGGCAGGAAGGCGCCGGCGACGAAGGGCAGGGCGAGCAGCCACCAGGCCTTGGGCATGGCGATCTCCATGGATTCGAGGGGGCGCCTAGTATGCCCGACGCGCTCTTTTGCGCGTGTACTGGTTGCTTTCAGAACGTCCCGCTGAACGCTGAAACCCGCGCCAGACGTGGGCCGCAGCGCGCCTTATACAAACGGTTAATACCAAGTCGAAGATTGTCTCGGGCGGTTCACTGATCTGTCATGACCTCAGAAGTACGGGGCTGAGGGGCCCCGGCGACTAGGCAAGACGAGATAGGGACGCATATGAAGAACAAGACGAACTGGATCAACCTGGGCTCTGCCCTGACCCTGGCGATGGTGTTCTCCCTGACCGGTTGCAGCAGTGGCGGCGGTGGCTCGAAGAGCTTCGTCGACAGCGCGA
Source organism: Pseudomonas sp. BN515 (assembly GCF_029873155.1). Taxonomy (NCBI): domain Bacteria; kingdom Pseudomonadati; phylum Pseudomonadota; class Gammaproteobacteria; order Pseudomonadales; family Pseudomonadaceae; genus Pseudomonas; species Pseudomonas sp. BN515. Next base: position 8,349 of record NZ_SSOH01000013.1, read on the forward strand.
GCAGCGATGCGCCGACCGATGCCACTGCGGGCACGGATGGTGGCGATGCGGGTGCTGGCGGCACCGACGGTGGTACCGGCGGTGGTGTCGTGGATGGAGGCACTGGTGGAGGTACGGGTAGTACGGGGGGCGTCGGTGGCGGAACCGGCGGCGGCACCGGAGGCAGTACCGGCGGTGGTGTTGTGGATGGCGGCACTGGCGGAGGTACGGGGGGAGGTGTCGTCGATGGCGGTACCGGTGGAAGCACTGGCGGCGGCACGGGTGGCGTGGTGGATGGCGGCACCGGTGGAAGTACCGGCGGCGGTACGGGTGGTGGTGTCGTGGATGGCGGTACCGGTGGAAGCACCGGCGGCGGCACGGGTGGTGGTGTCGTGGATGGCGGTACTGGTGGAAGTACCGGCGGCGGCACGGGTGGTGTCGTGGATGGTGGTACCGGTGGAAGCATTGGTGGCGGCACGGGTGGCGGTGTCGTGGATGGCGGCACTGGCGGAGGTACGGGTGGCATCGGTGGTGGAACGGGTGGCGGAACCGGCGGCAGTACCGGCGGTGGTACTGGTGGTGGCGTGGTGGACGGCGGCACCGGCGGCGGTACTGGTGGAGGCTCGGGGGGTGGCACCGGCGGTGGAACTACAGCCCCCAGCCTGGTGACCGCCGAAGTGCTGCAGGACGCCGGCGGCATCGTGTCCGGTGCCGGTAATGCGGTCGATCAACTGGGCCAGGCCGTGGGCAATGTCCCCCTTGCCGGCAACCAGGACCTCACTGGCGGCGCAGGCGAGTTGGTGTCGTCGGTTGGCCAGGCCACCGACAGCCTGGGGGATGGCATCAAGGAAGGCGTCGGCCAATTGGGCACGGATGGCAACGCCCTGGGCACCACCGTGGGCAGCCTGGGCGAGGCAGTGAGTGAAGTGGGCGGCGGCGTTTCGGCGCTGGGCGATGGCGTGAAGGCCGTTGCCGACTCCTCTGCCGTACAGCACCTGCCAGTGCTTGGCGGTACCGTTGGCGATGTTGTGGACAAGGCCGGCACCCTGGTGGACGGCGTCGGCGAGCATGTCTCCATGCTCGGTAATACCCTGGACACCGCCGCTACCAGTGGCCCGCTGGGCGATGTCACTGGCACCGTCGGTGACAAGCTGGTACCGGTGGTCAGCCTGGCCGAAAGCGTGACCGGCAAGGTGGGCAGCGCCACCGGTCTGGACCAGCCTGTGGGCAACCTGCTGGACAAGACCGGGGAAACCCTCGGCGCGCTCGGCGACAAGGTCGCCGATGGTGTCGATAACCCCGTTGGCGAGGCTGTTGGCGACACCCTGGCGAAGACTGGCGACGCCCTCTCCACCGGTGGTGGTCTGCTCGATCAGCAGGAAGGCGGCAGCAGCCCGCAGGCGAGCCTGGATACCCTGGTCGGCGACGTGGCCGCTACCACCGGGCAGATCGGCCAGCAAACCGGCATCGCCGCGCCTGCGGACAACCTGCTGGAAACCGCCGGTGGCGTCGTGGCCGGCGCTGGCAGCGGACTGGATGCCGGCAGCAGCAATGGCCTGGTCAGCGCCGCCGGTGGCGCGGTGGTGGAAACCGGGCAGACCGTGGCATCCCTCGGCACCCTGGTGGGCGGCGACGGCGTGACCAACAACCCGGCTGGTGCGCCTGTCGCGGCGCTTACCAGCGATGTGGGAGGCGCCCTGACCCCGGTGGTGCAGACGGTCGGTGCCACGACCCAGTCCGTGGGCGCCACAACCGGCCTGGGCGATCCGGCCGGCAATCTGGTGCAACAGGTCGGCGGTGCGGTGACCAGCCTTGGCCAAGAGGTGGACGTTGCCAGCAGCAACCCGGTGGTGAGCCAGGTCGGACAGACCGTCGGCGGCACCGGCCAACTGGTCGAAAAGGTCGGCACCCTGCTCGAAGGTGGCAGCGGTACAGCCGGAAGTGGCGATGCCGTGGGTGGCCTGGGTGTCTCGCTACAAGGCACCGTATCCGGGAGCCTGACCGGCACCCTCGGTGGCGGCCTGCTGGGCGGCCAGCGCAACTGACCACCCCTCGCCGGGCTCCATTCCGGGGCCCGGCGCCTCCCTCCAAATCCAAATCCCGCCTACGCGATCAGGGAGTAACCCATGCGCGCTTCAGCAGTACTGCTCGCGCTTGGCTGCGTGGTGCTCAACCAGGCCCAGGCGCAACAGAATCCGGTGTACCTGAACAGCAACGAAATCGAACGCCAACTGCCCACGCCCAACTTGCCGGCTGACGCCTATCGGCCTCGCTCCCCGGCCCTCAAACTGCCCGAAGCGGCCAAGCCTCAGCCCCTGAAGCTGAACACCCGAGTCAGGGTTCGCGAGGTGAAGATCGAGGGTGGCAGCATCTACCCCTTCACCGAGCTCAAGGCGGTCTACCAGCCCTTCGTCGGCCGCGATGTCAGCCTTGCTGAGCTGATCGAGGCTACCCGCAGCGTGACGCGGCGCTACCAGGACGACGGCTACCTGCTGTCCTACGCCTTCCTGCCGGTGCAGGGGTTCGAGCAGGGGCGGGTGCGGGTGGTGCTGGTGGAGGGCTATGTGAAGGACTACCAGATCCAGGGCGACATTGGTGCCGTGCGCGCCCACGTCGACAAGCTGGCTGCGCGCCTGCAAGCCGAGCGCCCGCTGACCCGCAGGACCTTCGAGCGCTACACCAGTCTGATGGGGCGCATCCCCGGCGTCACCCTGAGTGCACGGGTTCCGCCGCCGGCCACCACTGACGGTGCCAGCCACCTGCAGATCCAGGCGTCGCGCAAACCCTGGACTAGCAGCCTCAACTTCAGCGAAGACAACCGGGGCAGCGCCCAGGCCGTGCTGGGACTTTCCAGCAACGCCCAGACCGCTCTGGCCGAGCAGGTGAGCTTCAGCGTGCTGGCGCCGCCCGGCGAGGACGACGAGCGCTACTACCGGCTCGACTACAGCCAGTACCTGGGCAGCGACGGCACGCGCCTGAACCTCTACGGCTCTCACTACCGCAGCCAGCCGGAAGACAACCTGCGCCTGGCCAACGGCCTGGAACTGGAGCGGCACCTGAGCAACGACCGCCTCTCCATCGGCGTCAGCCATCCGTTCATCGCCGCGCAGAAAGAGTGGCTGAGCCTGGGCGCGCGGCTCTACGGGGTGAACGATCGGGTGCGTTACGACGTGGTCGGCTTCCCCCTCAGCATCGATGCCGATACCGACCTGCGCGCCCTGGCCCTGGAAGGCGACTGGAGCCGTTCCGACGCCACCCGCCTGCGCATTCTCAGCGCAGGCCTGTATCGGGGCCTCGATGCATTCGGCGCGCGTACCGACAACGGCCTGTTCGACCTCGAATTCACCCGCCTGCGCCTGTCCGGTGTGCAGAGCGATCGCTTCGGCGAGCGCTGGCAAGGCGTGCTGTCGGCGGCGCTCTATTGGAGCGAGGACAACCTGCCGGACGCCGAGCAGGTGGTATTCGGCGGGCAGAACTTCGGTCGCGGTTATCCCAGCGACCAGGCATCCGGTGACAAGGGCTGGGGGGCGGCCTATGAGCTGAACTACAGCCATCGCCGCGAGGGCCAGTGGCTACGCCTGCTGCAGCCCTACGTGGTGGTGGATGCCGCACAGGCCTGGTTCAACGAACAGCCCATCGCCCGTTCACGGCTGTCGTCCCTGGCCAGCGGCCTGCGCCTGGGGGATGCGCGTTACTACAACGTCGCCCTGGAAGTGGCCAAGCCGATGTCCGACGAAGCCCTCGACAGCCACAACCGCAGCCCGCGCGTGACCTTGAGTTTCAGTTATCAGCTGTAGGCGGAGCAGGGTGCGCCATGCGCACCGGTTCTGTTCCGGGTTGGCGGTGAGAGGGCCGGGAACATCGCTGGTGCGCGCGGCGCACCCTACCTATCCGGCAGACCACGAAACGAACAATAAAAAAGGCCGCCATCCTGGGCAGCCTTCCTCTTTCGATTCAGTCGGTTCAGTTGCTGACCAGCTTCAGATGCGGCTGGGGGAACTGGGCCTTGATCACATCCACCAGGCGTTCCAGGTAGATGGGTTTGCGGAAGAAGTCGATGACATTCAGGCGCAGCACATCGATCACGTCGTCCATGTCGGCATGGCCGGAAGTCACGATTACCGGCAGGTGTTGCTTGGTTGTGTGGGCACGCAGTCGCTGGATCAGGCGTATCCCGCTTTCTTCGGGCATGCGCAGATCGGTGACGACCAGGGCGATATTGGGGTGGAGCAGCAACAGCTCGGTGGCACTCCTGACAGACGTCGCGGTATGGCAATAGAAGCCTTCGCCTTCGAGCATCTCCGCCAGTTCCAGCAGGATGTCTTCTTCATCGTCAACCAGGAGCAATTGCTGTCGCAGCAGGGGAGTAGAGGACATTGGAAAGGCCTCCTGCCGAGTTAATGCATGGTCCGTTTTTTATTGATCGGACAGATAACTTTCGGATGCTGCTTATGGAGTAGCTACGAAGCTGTCCCTGATGGCCTCGAACGTGTCAGATACGCCATTCTTGATACCAGGGCTGAATGTAATGATCGCGACTGCAACCATTGCTGCGACGATTGCGTATTCGATACCGGATGCGCCCTCTTCTTCCTTCGAAAACTTCTTGAACTTCTTGATCAGAGACATCAGGGACATGGTTGAAAGCTCCTTGCCGTGTAGGTTTTCTGCCAGAGGCAAGCTGAGCGTTGTCGAGAGTTTTGGCGGATGCAAATGTAAGAAAGCATTAATACCAAGGTTATAGTTTTCCGCCCCAGTAGCCCTTCACCCAGAAGTGGGTACTGCACACCCAAAGTTTGGTCCTTATGCATATATAAGTAGCACTTGTATATATGTGCGGGGAGGCTTTGTGCACATGGGAATATTTATCGAATCCGCAGAATGATTTTTTTTCTTGCAGGGTGAAAACTTCTGCTAAACAGATTTGCAGGGCGGGTGACAGATTGTGGAAGAGGCGGTTGCTGGCCGGCCGCCAGGTGAAGATGCCCCCACACGCAGGGGCTTGTAGTTCTCACGGCAGAGGGAGTGCCAGATGAGTAGCCGAATGACCATTGCCTTGGCCGCAGTGCTGCTGTTGGGTGCCTTGCTGGCCGGATACTGGGGAATTGTGCTCAGCAGCGCGCCGCAGGCCGTTCAGACGGCCGAGCCGGTCGCATCCAGCGAAACCCCCAGCCTCACCTCCGATGCTGCCGACAAGTTGCGTACCCCCGTGGTGGTCGCGGCCCGGGAGCTCAGCCCGTTCGTGGCCGTCACCGCCGAAGACCTGCGCGTCGAAGAGCTGCGCATCGCGCCGCCGGGGAGTTTCAGCAAGGTCGAAGACGTGATTGGCCGCCGGCCCTGGACTCCGGTGCCCGCTGGCAGTTGGCTCGGGCCGGCCAGTTTCGAGGCCGGTGGTCCGCTGGCGCACATGATCCGGGCGGACGAGCGTGCGGTGGCCGTGCCAGTGGATGAAGTGGTGGGCGGTGGCGGCCATCTGCGGCCGGGTGACTATGTCGACGTGCTGCTGTTCCTGCGCGGCGATGGCGGCCAGCCGAGCGCCCAGGTAGCGGTGCCAGCCCTGCGCCTGCTGAGTTTTGGCGAGAACCTGGGTCCCGACTCCGACGGCCGGGCCAGCAAGCCGGCCAAGGACGGCGAGCAGGTGGAAACCCGTAAAGCCAGCACTGCCGTGCTGGCCGTGCCGGAGGACCAACTGACTCGCCTGATGCTGGCCAGCCAGGCCGGTTCCCTGCGTCTGGCGGTACGTAGCGCCGACGAACGCCTGCTGGAGCGCTACCAGACCGGTGAACTGAGCGCCGTGCCGGTGAATGCCGCCAGCCGCAACCTGATTCCCCTGGAGTCGCTGAGTGCGGCTCCGCCTCCCCGCCGCGTCGTGGCGCCCGCTCCGGTAGTGGTTTCCGCCGGCAAGGGGCCGGGAGTCGCCGTCTACCGTGGTGCGGAGCTGACCCGCCAGATCCCCTGACCCCGCAAGGAACGCCCCGATGAAGCGCCGGATCGCATGCATGATCTTCCCTCTGCTGGGCTGCGCGCCCCTGGTCGCGACGGCGGCTCCGGGCTGCGACGCGTTGGGCCAGGCGCCCGGTGTGGTGGAGGTGGGGCAGGGCCGTCAGGAACTCATGAGCTACCCGCTGGCCATCACCCGCCTTGCGGTGGGCGATCCGGAAGTGGCCGATGTGCAGCTCGCCGACAAGCAATCCTTCCTCATTACCGGCAAGCATGCCGGCGCCACCAGCCTCATGGTCTGGACCAGTTGCAGCCGCGAGCCGCGCCGCAGCCTGGTTTATGTCGAGGGCACGGCCAGTGCGTCACTGGCGCAATCCCTGGAGGAGCCCCGCGAGGCCGACCCGGTGCCCAGCCAGGTACAGACCGACATCCGCTTCGTCGAGGTCAGCCGCGGCAAGCTCAAGCAGGCCAGCACTTCCCTGGTGCGCCAGGGTTCCAACCTCTTCGTGCTCGGCGCGCCGGGCAGCCTCAACAACATCTCGGTGACCCCGGGCGGCGTGCTCGATGGCACCTTCGGCAGTCCCACCGGCGGCTTCAACATCATCTGGGGTGGGGGCAGCAGCAAGGTGCTGGGCTTCATCAACGCCCTGGAGAACAGTGGCTTCGCCTACACCCTGGCCAAGCCCAGCCTGGTGGCCCTGAGCGGGCAGAGCGCGAGCTTCCTGGCAGGCGGTGAGTTTCCGGTGCCGGTGCCCAATGGCGATGGCGACGACATCACCATCGAGTACAAGGAATTCGGCGTGCGCCTCACCCTCACGCCCACGGTCGTTGGCCGCCAGCGCATTTCCCTGAAAGTGGCGCCCGAAGTCAGCGAACTGGACTTCAGTTCAGGCATCAGCATCTCCGGCACCCAGGTGCCGGCGCTCAAGGTGCGGCGCACCGACACCAGCGTTTCCCTGGCCGATGGAGAGAGCTTCGTCATCAGCGGCCTGATCAGCAGCCAGAACGTCGCCAACATCGACAAGTTCCCCGGTCTTGGTGACCTGCCGGTGATCGGCGCGCTGTTCCGCTCCTCGCAGATCGACCGCGAAGACCGCGAGCTGCTGATGATCGTCACCCCGCACCTGGTTCAACCGCTCGCGGTGGACGCGCAACTGCCCGAGCTGCCTGGCGAACAGCTGCGTCGCTACGACCCAGGCTTCTTCGACTTCTACCTGAACGAGCGCGGCGACTTCGACCGCCGCGCCGGGCTGTCCGAGTGAGGCCGTCATGAGCCAGACCTTCCTCGCCTTCACCCGCAGCAACGCCGACCTGGAGTGGCTGCAGGGTGCGTTGACGCCGCTGGGACAGGTGCTCAGCGCGGGCCGTGGCGCCCTCGACGAACTGCTCGGGCTGATCGAAGTCACCGGTGCCAGCCTGCTCTTCGTCGGCCTGGACCGCGACAACCTGGTGGCCCAGACCTCCCTGATCGAAGGCGCCCTGGCGGCACGCCCGATGCTGGCGGTGGTGGCCATGGGCGACGGCCTGGACAACCAGCTGGTGCTCAACGCCATGCGCGCCGGTGCCCGCGACTTCATCGCCTATGGCGCACGCACCAGCGAGGTGGCCGGGCTGGTGCGACGCCTGGTGCAGCGCCTGCCGAGCGTGCTGCCCACTCACAACGCCGGCCGCCTGACCGCGCTGTTCAGCCGCCAGCAGGATGCCGATGCGGCGCTGTTGGCGGCGCACCTCGCACTGGCCATCCAGCAATGCGGCCAGCGCACTCTGCTGATCGATCTCGGCCAGCCCCAGGGCGACAGCCTGGCGCTGTTGGGGCTGGAGGCGTCCTTCCATTTCGCCGATGCCCTGCGCAACCTGCGCCGCCTCGACGCCGCACTGATCGACAGCGCCTTCGGCAGCCATCCCAATGGTCTGCGCCTGCTGGTGCAGGAAGCCGGCGGCGAAACCCTGGAGCGCATCAACGCCGCCGAGCTCTACCTGCTGCTCGGCGCGTTGCGCCAGCACTTCCAGCACATCGTGGTGAACCTGGTGGGCCAGCCCGACAGCGATGCACTGCGCATCCTCGTCGGCAATGCCGACCAGTTTCTCTGGTGCACCGACCAGAGCGTGCCGGACTGCCGCCGCAACATCGAACTGCTGGGCCGCTGGCGCGACGCCGGGGTCAAGCTGGAGCACGCGCAACTGCTGGTGGACCGCCACTTGCGCGGGGTGGCGCCGGAGCCCGAAGTGCTGGCCCGTTCCTTCAACCTGCCGGTGGCGGAAACCCTGCCCAACAGCCCCGAGCTGCGGATGAACGCCAAGAACCAGGGCCGCAGCCTGTTCGAGCTGGCGCCCCGTGAACGCCTCACCCAGCGCCTGCGCGGGCTGGGCGAACGGCTGGCGTGCATCGAGCAGCCGAAATCGCGGGCCTGGCAGCGCCTGTGGAGCGTCCGCTGATGAGCGGCGAGAGCCTGTTCGGCGGCGCCGCCCGCTACACCCAGCTCGGTCACAACGACCCGCAAGGGCTGAAGCTGGTGCTGCACCGCTACATCATCGACGCCATCGACGAAGACGGCGTGAACATCCTCGAAGGCGTGCGCAGCGCGGTGTCGCAGTACGTCATCGACAAGGTGGTGGAGTTCGTCGGTCGCCATCACCTGGCCGTGTCGCGCTACGAAATGGAGCGCCTGGCCGAGGAACTGGTGGACGAACTGACCGGCTTCGGCCCGCTGGAAGTGCTGCTGCGCGACCCTGGCGTCACCGAGATCCTGGTCAACGGCCCTTGCCGCATTTTCATCGAGCGCGAGGGCGTGCTGCACCAGAGCGACCTGCGCTTCATCGACGACCAGCACGTGCTGCGGGTGATCCAGCGCATCCTCGCGCCGCTGGGCCGCCGCCTCGATGAATCCAGCCCCATGGTCGACGCGCGCCTGCCGGACGGCAGCCGGGTCAACGCCATCATCCCGCCCATCGCCCTGGACGGCCCCTGCATCTCGGTGCGCAAGTTCCGCAAGGACCTGCTGCAGAGCTCCGACCTGCTGGCCTACCAGTCCCTGGACGAACCCATGCTGCAATTCATCCGCCGCGCCGTGGGCGAGCGTTGCAACATCCTGGTCAGCGGCGGAACCGGCACCGGCAAGACCACCTTGCTCAACGTCATGAGCCTGCTGATCGACGGTCATGAGCGCCTGGTCACCATCGAAGACACCGCCGAGCTGCAGCTCAACCATCCCCACGTGGTGCGCCTGGAAACTCGGCCGCCGAACGCCGAAGGACGTGGCGAAGTGGCCGCCAGCGACCTGATCCGCAACGCCCTGCGCATGCGCCCGGACCGCATCATCCTCGGCGAGATCCGTGGCGTCGAAGTGCTCGACGTGCTGCAGGCGATGAACACCGGCCACGACGGTTCCATGAGCACCGTGCACGCCAACTCGGCGCTGGACTCACTGCTGCGCCTGGAGACCCTGGTCGGGCTCACCGGCCGCCAGGTGGCCGAGCGCACCTTGCGGCAGATGATCTGCGCGGCTCTCGACCTGGTGGTCCAGCTCACCCGCCTGCCCAATGGCCGGCGCTGCATCAGCGAAGTGGTGGAAGTGGTCGGCGTGCGCGACGACGTCTATGTCACCAACTGCCTGTTCCGACTCGATCGGGCCAGCGGCCGCTTCGTCAGCGAGGCGGCGAACCCGGCCGGGGAGAAACTGCGCCAGGCCGTGGGAGGCGCGCGGTGAGTGCGCCGCTGCTGCTCGGCCTGCTCTGCAGCCTGCTGCTGGCCCTGGGCGGTGCGTTGCTGCACAAGGGCTGGCGGCAGACCGGCGAAGAGCGCGTCCTGCAGCGCCTGGGTCAGGACCTGGCACCGCCCGAACCGGCCTCCAGCCGCGCGGGCTGGCTGGAGCGTGCCTTCCTGCGCGCCGGCCTGGAGCTGCCCCGCGAACGGGTCGGCCTGCTGCTCGCGTTCTGGCTGCTCGCTGCATTGATGGCGGCGCTGGTCGGGGGCTGGATAGCGGCGTTGGCGGTCGCCTCGCTGATTCCGATGGGGCTGCGCGCCTGGCTGGGCTGGCGCTACCGGAAGCGGGTGAGGCGCATGGTGGAACAGTTGCCGCAGCTGCTCGACCAGGTGGTGCGCAGCCTGCACGCCGGACGCACCCTGGGCGATGCCGTGGTACGCGCCATCGACGCTTCGCCCGATCCGCTGCGCGCGGCACTGGCGCGGGTATCGCGGGATGTTCAGCTGGGCGTCAGCCTGCCCGATGCCCTGCAGGAGGTGGCCGACCTGTTCGAACAGGAGGAGCTGCGCATCCTCGCCCTCGGCGTGCGGGTCAATCACCGCTACGGCGGCAGTGCCAGCGAGCTGCTGGGCAACCTGATCAAGGTCATCCACGAGCGCGAACAGATCGCCCGCCAGTTGCGTGCCATGACCGGAGAAACCCGCTTCACCGCCGTGGTGCTGGCGATCCTGCCGATTTCGGTGGCCGTCTACATCCTGGCGGTGAACCCCAGCTACCTGCTCAGCCTGTGGATGGACGCCAGCGGCCAGCGCATGTTGCTGACGGCCTTCGCCATGCAGGTGCTGGGCTGCATCGTCCTCTGGCGCATGTTGAGGAGCGTGTGAGATGGCGCTGATCCTGTTCGCCGTCCTGCTGGGGCTGGCTGCCGTGTTGCTGGTGTCCGGCTTGCTGGGCGAGCGTCAGCGCCGCTTGCGGGTCCATCAGCGGCTGCTGGGGCAGGAACTGGCCGGGCACCTGGCTGACGATCGTTGGCAGGGCCTGGTACGCCGCCTTGGCGGCAGTCGCCTGGCCCAGCGCTACCTGAACCTGGACGGCGAAACCCAGCTGCTGCTCAACCGCATCGGCTGGCGACGTTCCAGCCGGCGCACCCTGTTCCTCGCCTGCCAGCTCGGCGCGCCGCTGGCGATGGTCGGCCTGACACTGCTGGGGCAGTCGCTGCTCGATGAACCGCCTTCGCCCTCCTGGCTGGTGCCCTTCCTGGCTGCCGGTTGCGGGCTGCTGCTACCCAAACGCGTGCTGGCGATTGTCGCGATGCGCCGCCAGCACGCCCTGCAACAGGAACTGTCGGTCTTCATTCCCATGGTGCGCATCCTCTTCGAGGCCGGCCTCACCGTGGAACAGGCGCTGCGGGTGCTCAGCCAGGACGGTCGCGGCCTGATGCCGGTGCTGACTGCCGAGCTACAGGGCCTGCTGCAGCACGTGGATTCCGGCCTGGAGCTGGGCGAGGAACTGGACAAGCTGGCGCGGCTGCTGGAGGTGGACGAGCTGACCGACAGCTTCACCATCCTCGAACAGCTGGTGCGCCAGGGCGGTGGTGCCATGGCGTCGCTGCTGGCGCTGAAGAAACTCCTGGATGACCGTCGCCTCACGCGGATGCAGGAGTACATCTCCAAGCTCTCCGCGAAGATGGCGGTGGTGATGATGTCGCTGCTGTTCCCGGCCCTGCTGATCGTGCTGGCAGGGCCCGGGCTGGTGGCGATCAGCCGGGCCATGGGGGGAATGGGAGGGATGCGATGAGAAGGATGCTGATGCTGTGCGCGCTGGGCCTGCTGGGCGGTTGCGCCAACGCGCCGGTCCAGGTCGGCTGGCTGGCGCAGGGTGGTTGCGGTCAACCCACGGCGGAGCAGGAGCTGGCGCTGAACCTGGCCAAGGACATGGCTGCCGATGGTCGCGCCCACGCCGCCCTGGCGCACCTCCAGGCCTTGCCCTCCAGCCTGCCGGAGGTGCGCCTGCGCCAGGCACGCATCTATCGCAGCCTGGGCCGCGGCGAGGCCGCGCCACTGTACCGGAGCCTGCTGGGCACCTGCCTTGAGGCCGAGGGGCACCACGGCCTGGGCCAGCTCGCGGCAGCCGACGGCAACCAGCGCGAAGCCCTGGAGCAATTGCGCGAAGCCCTGCGCCTGTCCCCCACCGACGCCAAGGTGCGCAACGACCTGGGGTTGGTGCTGCTGCGGGAAGGGCGGCTGGATGACGCCCGCTTCGAATTCCTCACCGCCCTCGAACTGGACCAGGGCAACGCCTTGCCGGCGCAGAACCTGTTGTCGCTGCTGTTCTATCAGGAGCAGTACCAGCAGGCCGCCGACCTCGTGTCGCGGCTGCACCTGCCCGCCGACCTGGTGCGTCAGGCGGAGGAGCGGGCTCGGGAAATGAAACGCCAGGGGCTGACCGCGCCGCTGGCGGTACGGCAACCGAAGGAGGACGCCCCGCTGCTGGCGGAGCTGCGCAAGGCCGAGCCCGAGACGGGCGGGGAGGTGGGACGATGAAAGCCTGGATCGCCATCCTGTTGTTGGGTGCCTGCGCGGGATTGCAGGCGGCGGAAGACGCCCGCCACGCGCGGCACGAGCGCCAGCGCCTGACGGAGCAGTGGTTGACCATCCAGCGCGAAGGCAGCCAGGCGTCGCGCCATGCGCAGACCGCCACCGCCGCCGAGCGCGAGCTGGCCAACCAGCGCTGGCTGGAGAGTTACAAGTTCGCCATTCCCGAGCGCTACTACGGCGACAGCATGTCCGTGGACGGCGGGTCGTCGTCTAGCGAGTGAGCCCCGTCATGCACAGCCTGCGACGACAACGCGGCGCCATCGGCCTGATGGCGACCATGGTGCTGCTGATGGCCCTGATGATGCTGGCGCTGACAGTGGATGCCGGGCGGCTCTACTTCGAGAAGCGCAAGTTGCAGCGGGTAGCGGACATGGCGGCCATGGAGAGTGCGTCCCGCTCCGGGCTCTGCGGCACCACCACCGCTGCCGATGTGGTGACGCTGGCCAACGCGGCGGCGGCGCGGCACGGCTACAGCACGAGTCTTTCGGCCGGCAAGAACAGCGTCGGCCTCGGTTATGTGGAGTTGGACGGCGCGGAGGAACGGCGGGTGTTCACGCCTTCCGCAACCCGCGCCGAAGCGGTGCGGGTACTGGCCAACCAGGAGGTGCCCGCCAGCCTGGTGCTGGGTGGGCTCTGGGGCGAACGGGTGAATCTCCAGGCCGTGGCCGTGGCGCAGCGTCCGGCCTTGGCCGCCTTCTCCCTCGGCAGTGGCCTGGCTTCCCTGGACGTCCAGCAATCGGCCGTGCTCGATGCGTTGCTGGGCAAGATGCTCGGCACCACGCTGAACCTCGACGCGGCGTCCTACGACGGCCTGGCCAATACCCGGCTGAACCTGCTGGAACTCAACCGCTACCTGCCCCCGGCGGCACAGGTGGATCTTTCCGCTGGTGACGTGGACCGCCTGCTGGACACTACGTTGACCCTCGACCAGGTGCTGGACGCCACCGTCGGCGCCGCCAACTCGCGCGAAACCCTCTCGGTGGGCGTGCGCAACGGCTTGAACAGCCTCACCAACGTCACCCTCGGCGCCACCCAGGTGAAGCTGGCGGACATCCTCGATGTGGTCACCCCCGCCGGCGGCGGCGAGCAGGCACTGCGCACCGACCTCAGCGCCCTCGACCTGGTCACTGCCCTGGCCTTTCTCGCCAACAAGGCCCATGCGGTGGATGTGGCGCTGGGGGTGAGCCTGGGGTCGTTGGTCAACGCGAAGGTCGAGCTCTACGTGGTCGAACCGCCGAAGATCGCCATCGGGCTTCCGGGCAAGGATGCCGATGGGCAATGGCGCACCCAGGCGACCACCGCCCAGGTGAGGCTGCAGGTCAGCTCCGATATGGATGTTTCCGGATTGCTGACCGTCAGATTGGGGCTGGCATTAAACGTCGCGGAAGGATGGGCAGCCCTGGATCAGGTCGACTGTGGAAGCATCCTGCCGGGGCAGCGGAGCGTGCAGATAAAGGCGCAGCCGGGTATCGCCTCGCTGGGCCTGGGGACCTTTCAGTCCCTGGGCGGCTCGCAAACCACGCTGAATCCGGTATCGGTGACGCTGATCCCGTCATTGCTCGGCGTGTCGGTGAACATCAGCTCGCAGACCCAGGTCGCCAGCGCCTCGGCGGAGGACCTCGAGTTCACGTTCGCAAGCAACTCGCAGCTGCCGCTGACCCAACGTGCGGGATCTGATGTCGGGGATGCGCTGGATGCGGGTTTGAGCAACCTGGTGGCGAACCTCAACGTGACAGTGTCGGGTGTTGAGGGACGATGCCTTCAGAACATCTTGAACTGCGTCGTTTCCGGGTTGACCACTCTTCTGAATCCGCTGACCAGCGCATTGCTTCGGAACCTGGTCATCGGCGCACTCCAGACCACCATTCCTATCTTGGGCGACACCCTGTTAGAGCCGCTGCTCAGGCTGCTCGGCGTCGAACTGGGCTATGCCGACGTGCGCCTGATCGACCTGGATACCTCGGCGCCGCAATTGCTGCTCTGAGCCGTAGGGTGCGCTGCGTGTTCAGCCGGTATACATGGGTAACGCTTGTCGGGAGACATGGGTAACGGGTGGATAGTCATGGCTTGGGTTGCCTGAGATCAATCTGGCGCACGGTCTTGTGGATGAACACCACGTCGAAGACGCCGTCGGTCGCGGTCGGACGGATGGCAACCCGCTCTCCCGCCAGGCCGCCTCCGACAAACAGGCTCCGGCCGTTGAAGCGGACCTGCCCGATGCGTCCAACCTTGAGCACTCGA
>NZ_SSOH01000014.1:0-190215 GCF_029873155.1 Pseudomonas sp. BN515
GCCCCCGCTCTGCGCCCCTGCCTGATCGCTTCGCGCTCAGGCGTTCATCGGCACCGGAAGCGGTGCCTCCGAAAGCGTGCCTCTTCACCCCTGAAGAGGAGAGGGGTGACGCGCGCCGGCCGCTCCGTGCCCGCAGAGGGCGCTCTGCTTTTCTGTAGGGGCGAATTCATTCGCCAAGCAGACCGCAGGTCTGCCTTGGGAAATCCGAAACCAGCCGAACGACCCTCACCCCCAGCCCCTCTCCCAGAGGGCGAGGGGTGACGCGCGCCGGCCGCTCCGCGCCAACCGGCAGGCACTTCGCCCCTCTGTAGGGGCGATTTCAATCGCCAAGCAGACCGCAGGTTCGCCCTAGAGACCCCCAGCACAACCCAACCACCCTCACCCCAACCCTCTCCCGCAAGCGGGAGAGGGGGCTGTCCGTGCCGGCGTTCAGCTCCGGCACAATCCTGTAGGGGCGATTTCAATCGCAAAGCAGGACGCAGTCCTGCCCTGAGGTACTCACAACGGGCACTCAACCCACCCTCAAACACCTCCCTGGCGCCATCCGTGTCTCACCCTGGCATGCATTCACTTGCCGGCTCGCAAACTGCCGGCTAGCCTGCCCCACGGTCTGAACAAGGAACCCCTAGATGCTGAACATCGTCCTGATCGCCGGCTCCAGCCGCGCCAACAGTCAGTCGGGCAAGGTTGCCCGTTTCATCCGCCAGCGCCTGATCGAACTCGACAAGGCCAGCCCCAGCTCCTGCAGCATCATCGACCTCGGCCAGGGCCCGCTGCCCCTGTGGCCGGCAGAAGACACCGGCCCCTGGAGCGGATACCAGCAGCAATTGCGCGACGCCGATGCGGTGGTGGTGATCGCCCCCGAGTGGAACGGCATGGCCTGCCCGGCCATCAAGAACTTCTTCATCTACGCCAGCAAGGCAGAGCTGGCACACAAGCCGGGCCTGCTGGTGGGCGTGTCCTCCGGCATCGGCGGCGGCTATCCCATCAGTGAGCTGCGCGCTTCGAGCTACAAGAACTGCCGCCTCTGCTACCTGCCGGAGCACCTGATCATTCGCGGCGTCGAGAAAGTGCTGAACGAAGTCGAGCCGGTGAGCGAAGACGACCAGCGCATCCGCACCCGCATGGACTACGACCTGGATATCCTGGCGCGTTACGCCGAAGCCCTGAAGCCGGTCCGCGAAGCCATCGACATGAGCATCCCGGCCTTCGCCAACGGCATGTAAGCAACACAGTTGCTGTAGGGGCGACGACAATCGCTCCTACAGCAATTGATGCTTGTGCAGCAGACGATAGAAAGTCGGCCGCGACACCCCCAGCACCTTGGCCGCATGGCTGAGGTTGCTGCTGTAATGAGCAAGGGCGTCGCATAACGCCTGATATTCAGCCCGCCGCTTGTAGTCCTCCAGCGTGCCCAGCAGGGTGCCATCCACCGGGGCGCTCTGCAGTCCCAGGTCATCCGCCTCGATGGGGCCATTCTCCGCCAGGGCATAACCCCGCCTTACCCGGCTGGCCAGCTCGCGCACATTGCCGGGCCAGCGGTGACGGACCATGGCCGCCAGCGCCTCCTCGCTGAAATGGCTGGGTCGGCGCCCCGCCTCCAGGCTGTAGAGATCGACGAAGTACCCCGCCAGCAGCGCGATATCGCCCTGGCGTTTGCGCAACGGGGTGATCTGCAGGCGGTTCTGTTCCAGCCACTGGCACAGGCCAGGATGGAACGTCCCCTGCTCTACCAGATCGCCCAGTTCCTCGCGGGTCGACGCCAGCACCCGCACATTCAGGCTCAGCACCTCGCCATCGGCATGGCGCAGGGTTTTGGAGCGCAAACAGGACAACAGCCGTTCCTGCTGGCCAGGTGGCAGCTCATGGATGGCGTCGAGAAACAGGGTGCCGCCATTGGCCGACGCCAGCTTGCCCTGGTGGCCGAACAGCAGGTTGGCGGTTTCCGCTTCAGGCAACACACCGCAGTTGAAACTGACGAATGGTCCCGCCACCCGTCGCGACATCCTGTGTAGCGTTCGCGCCACCAGCTCCTTGCCGCTGCCGCTCTCCCCCAGGATCAGCACGGGCTTCTCGCATGGCCCCAGGCGCGCCAATTGCTTGCGCAAGTCCCGCAACGGCCGGCTCTGGCCCAGCAATTCATTCTGGTCGCCCCGGCGATTGCCGATGCCTCGCAGGCGCGCAATGCCGAAAGCGCGCCCCAACAGGCCCTGCAGGCGCGGCAGGTCTACCGGTAGCGGCACGGCGTCGAAGAACCACTCGCCGATGAACTCATCCACGCCCGCCCCCGCCTCGGTCAGCGGATCGATCAGGGCGATCCATTCGGTGCCACTGCGGCTGATCAGGTGTTTGATCCCCTCCGCGCGTTCCAGGTGGTCGCCACGCAATCGCAACAGCCCGATGTCGTAACTGGCCGCCAGGGCCTCGTCCAGGTTCTGGCTGGACACCGTCCAACCAGCCTCTTCCAGGTGGGGTAGGATTCGCCGGCAGTGGTCGCAAGGGTCGACCAGCAGGAGGCGTCGCGGTGCAGAGGAGATGGCTTCCAAAATGAACCTTCCTTGACGCCAAAAATTTGTATTGCCAATAAAAACAATAGTTTGGACGCACTATTTGTAACGCTAGCAAGAACTTTGGCGCGCTATGGAATGTTTCTCTATAAGCGCAATTTCCCTTCGAACTTTGCCCGCCACCACCTCCGGCAATCGTCTCGACAGCGTTCCAATCCGGGCCAATACTCGTGCGATTCCTCCCCTGCCTTGCGGGGCCTGCCATGAACCTGCTTCTACGTGCGGCCACCCTCGACGATCTGTCGGCGCTGGTAGAGCTTGAGACGCGCTGTTTCGAGGCCACCCGCCTCGGCCGGCAACAGTTTCGCTGGATGATGCTGGAAGCCAATGCCTGTCTGATGGTGGCCGAGGGCGATGGCCAATCATTACTCGGCTATGCACTGGTGCTGTTCCGCCAGGGCAGCACCCTCGCCCGCCTCCACTCCGTCGCCACCGACCCGCGCGCCCGTGGCAACGGAATCGGCCAGCGCCTGCTGGACATGGCCGAAACCAGCGCCCGCGAACATGATTGCGCCTACCTGCGGCTGGAGGTCTGCCCCGACGATCGCGACGCCGTGGCACTGTTCGAGCGCAATAGCTACGACCAGCTGGAGCTGCTGAGCGACTTCTTCCCCGACCACCGCGAAGCCCTGCGCATGGAAAAACGCGTGGTCCGGCATCCGCAGGCGTTGCAGCGCCCGGTGCCCTATTACCACCAGACCACCGAATTCACCTGCGGCCCGGCGTGCCTGCTGATGGCCATGGGCGCCCTGGACGGTGCCGTGCCCGGCAATCACCAGGACGAGCTGCGCCTCTGGCGCGAAGCCAGCAGTGTGCACATGCCCGGCGGCCACGGCGGCTGCAGCCCGCATGGACTGGCGCTGGCAGCCTGGCGGCGCGGCTATCGGGTGAGGCTGCACCTGAGCGACAAGGGCCCGTTGTTTCTCGATGAGGTGCGCAATGCCGGCAAGCGCGAGGTGATCCGCCAGGCGCACGAAGACTTCTGTTCCGCCCTGGAAAATACCGACGTCGAACAGCACCTCGGTGACGAACTGGACCTGCGTCCCGTGCTGGATGCCGGTGGCCAACCGCTGGTGCTGGTGGACGGCCATCGCCGCAGTCGCAGTCGGGCGCCGCACTGGGTGCTGGTGACCGATTGCGACCACAACTTCATCTACCTGCACGATCCCAATGCCGAACGCAGCCTGCACAGGCGTGCGCAGGACTGTCAGCACATTCCAGTCACTCATCGCGAGTTCGAGCGCATCAGCCGTTTCGGCCTGGGGAAACAACGCGCGGCGGTGGTGCTCTATCCGCGAGGGACTTAGCACAATTACGTAGTAGCACCTTGCCAACACCCATAGCGATTGGCATAAGGTAGGAATTTTTCAGCAAGCTACAAGGAAGTATCTGATGCGCGTGCTTCGCCGTGTCCTTTGGCTGGTGCTTTTCCTCCTGCTCGCGGGCCTTGCGGTCGTCCTCTATTACGTCGCCAACCCCAACCTCCCGACCTACCAGGCGCCAGACCAGCTGCACTACCTGGACCAGTGGAGCGACCAGGAGCGCCAGACCTACTACTACACGCCACAAGGCACCACGGTTAAGGGCCTGCGCTACGAGTGGTTCACCGCGCTGGAACTGCCCTTCTCCCGCGACAAGTTCGCCCGCCCGGAATACCTGGCGCGCTTCGGTTTCCTGGTAGACCCGAAACAGACCGCCACACCGCAGAACCCCGGCAACCTGCCGGTGGGCATGGCGCGTCACGAGGACGAGAAGACCGGCGTCCACTACCTCGACATCAGCTGCGCCGCCTGCCACACCGGCGAGCTGCGCTACAAGGGCCAGGCCGTGCGCATCGACGGCGGCGCCGCACTGCACTCCCTGGCCTCCACCGTGCCCACCCTGCGCGGCGGCGGCTTCGGCCAGGCGCTGGGCATGAGCATGGCCTTCACCTACTACAACCCGCTGAAGTTCAGCCGCTTTGCCGAACAAGTGCTGGGCGAACGCTATCCAGAGGGCAAGGACGAGCTGCGCCGCGACTTCAAGAACGTCCTCGACCGCCTGCTCGGCACCGCCTGGAACGATACCCATCGCGGGCTCTACCCCACCCAGGAAGGCTTCGGCCGCACCGACGCGTTCGGCCGCATCGCCAATAGCGTCTACGGCGACGCCATCAGCCCCGACAACTACCGCGTAGCCGACGCCCCGGTGAGCTACCCGCACCTCTGGGACATCTGGAAGTTCGACTGGGTGCAGTGGAACGCCTCGGCCATGCAGCCCATGGCCCGCAACGTCGGCGAAGCGCTGGGCGTCGGCGCCACCCTGCACCTGTTCCAGGCCGACGGCAGTGCTGTCCCGGAAGCCGAACGCTACGCCTCCACTGTGCGCGTGCGCGATCTCCACACTCTGGAAGAAACCCTGAAGCAGCTCGCCCCGCCGCGCTGGCCGGAAGAGGTCTTCGGCAAGGTGGACGTAGCCCGCGCCAGTCAGGGCCGCGCCCTCTTCGCTGAGAACTGCGCCTACTGCCACGCCCCCCACGTGGTCCCGGCGGACAAACGCATGGCGCCCGATCGGGACCCGGAGTGGCACATGCGCGTCGTGCCCATCGAAGAAATCGGCACCGACTCCACCACCGCCGACAACATCGCCGATCACCGCTTCGACATCAGCAAGCTGGGCTGGACCCGCGAACAACTGGCCAAGCTGGATGTGAAGCTGTTCGACGGCAGCCTGGACAAGATCGACTTCAAGAGCATTTCCAGCGCCCAGGGCCTGGCCTACATCACCGCCTTCGTCGAGAACCAGGCCTACCAGCAGGCCGGTATTTCTGGCGAGGAGCGTGCCCGCATGGACGGCTTCGGCCTGCCCATCGGCGTGCAGGAAAAACGCGGCTACAAGCCCCGCCCCCTGGACGGTATCTGGGCCACCCCGCCCTTCCTGCACAACGGCTCGGTGCCCACCCTGTTCCAGCTGCTTTCCCCGGTTACCGAACGGGTCAGCCAGTTCCATGTCGGCAGCTTCGAGTACGACCCGAAATTCGTCGGTTTCCAGACCACCGCCTTCCCCGGCAGCTTCCTGCTGGACACCCGCATCAAGGGCAATGGCAACGGTGGCCACGAGTTCCGCGACGGTTGCCGCAAGAACGGCGTGATCGGCCGTGCCCTCTCCCCGGATGAACGCCTGGCGCTGATCGAGTACCTCAAGGTGCTCGGCAACCCTACGCTGGAAGGCCAGCTCACCCCGGTGGAACCCCGCCCCTGGACCCCCGGACCGTCCTGCGAGGGCTGAGCCCTCGCCAACACTGAAGCAGACAAAGGACACAAGCACTCATGCTCAAGCGTTTCTGGCTCTGGCTCGGCCGACTCCTCGGCAAGCTCCTTCTCTTCGTGCTGGTGGTCGGCGTGATCGGCTGGCTGGCGGGCGAGGCCTACTACGGCTGGAAGTTCTCCGGTCCGGTGCCCACCGAAGAAGTCATCCCCGCCGATGAAGCGGTGCAGACCCGCGCCATCATCGAAGACGCTGTCCGCATCGTCGAACAGCACCGCGACAATACCCGCGTGCTGCGCGACGCCCACGCCAAGGCCCACGGTTGCGTGAAGGCGGAAGTCAGCGTCCTGCCGGACCTGGACGCCAGCCTGCGTGCCGGCGTATTCACCGAGCCGGGCAAGACCTGGCAGGCGGTGATGCGCCTGTCCAACGGCAACGCCTTCCCGCAGTTCGACAGCGCGCGCGACGCCCGCGGCCTGGCCATCAAGCTGCTCGACGTGCCCGGCGAAAAACTGATGAAGAGCCCGGTACACGCCAACGAACAGGACTTCGTGATGTTCAACCATCCGGTGTTCTTCGTGCGTGACGTGGCCCAGTACCGGCAGAACTTCAATGCCCAGGCCAACGGCCAGAAGGTCGGTGCCTTCTTCCCCAGCCTCGACCCGCGCAGCTGGGAAATCCGCCACCTGATCATCGCCCTGAAGACCCTCGCACCGGCCCCGGACAGCCCGGTGAGCGCCACCTACAGCTCCATTTCGCCGTACAAGCTGGGCGAGGCGAACATCAAGTACCGGGTCATCCCCGACCCGCAGAGCTGCCCGCCCTATGAGTTGCCGGAGCAGAACACCGCCCTGCCCAACTTCCTGCGCAACGCTCTGTACCAGCAGCTGTCCCTCGACCGCGTGCCGGCCTGCTTCGCCTTCCAGGTACAGAAGCAGAACGCCCAGCACTACATGCCGATCGAGGACACCAGCGTCGAGTGGGACGAATCCGTCTCCCCCTTCGTGACCGTCGCCACCATCAAGGTCCCGGCCCAGGACTTCGACAGCCGCGAGCAGAACGTCGCCTGCGACAACCTCTCCTTCAACCCCTGGCACGGCCTGCCCGAGCATCGCCCCATCGGCGGCATCAACCGGCTGCGCAAGGCGGTATACGAGGCGGTGAGCGCCTATCGCCACGAGCGCAACGGAGCGAGCGACGCGACGGTGCAGTGAAACTGACAAGTAACCCCCTCACCCCAGAGGGAGAGGGGGCTGTCCGTGCACCACCTCGATCCTGTGCTCTTCCTGTAGGGGCGAATTTATTCGCCAAGGGCAGCGCAGCTGCCCCAACCAAGCGATTGAAATCGGTGCGCATAGTGCACTCTACCGCCCCGCCAACAGGAATCCCCGCCCTCACCTGCCCCACCCATCAGTCCGGCAAGGACATGCCCCATGCTGGTGCTAGCCTTTTCTGATACCCGCCGGGCGCCCAGAGCCCGTCCGGCGCAGCGCCTACGGGCCACCCCATCGACCGCGGATCCTGCCCGAGGCCAGCCCGGCTGCCCGTCCCGCCTTCGCCATGAAGCCCGCTCCGGACAGCGAACGTCCACAGGTCACGGAGTAAGGCCATGGCCCAATATCGCGGCGCCCTGCCACAACTGGAGGGCGAGCTTTTCCTCACCGACGGTGGCATCGAGACCACCCTGGTTTTCCATGAGGGGATTGCCCTTCCTGATTTCGCGGCCTTCGTGCTGCTCAACTACCCGGACGGCCAGGAAGCCCTGCGCAAGTACTTTCGCGCCTACTGCGCCCTCGCCAGCCATTACGGCACCGGGCTGATCCTGGAAAGTCCGACCTGGCGCGCCAATCCCGACTGGGCGAGCCACCTCGGCTTCACCCCCCAGGGCATGGCCGAGGCCAATCGCCAGGCCATCGCCCTGCTTCAGGAGCTGCGTGGTGAAGTGGAAAGCGGTCGTACCCCGGTGGTGATCAGCGGCTGCATCGGCCCACGGGGCGATGGTTATGCCGCCGACGAGGCCATGGACGAGTTCGAGGCGCAGCGTTACCACAGCGAGCAGATCGGCGTATTTGCCGAGACCTCCGCCGACATGGTCACGGCCCTCACCATGAACTACGTGGACGAAGCGCTGGGCATCGCCCTCGCCGCACGCGAGGCCCGTCTGCCCGTGGTCATCTCCTTCAGTGTGGAAACCGACGGCAGACTGCCCACCGGCCAGACACTGAAGGAAGCCATCGAGCAGGTCGACAGCGCCACTGCCGCCTACCCGGCCTACTACATGATCAACTGCGCCCACCCCGACCATTTCGAAGATGTGCTGGTACCAGGCAGCCGTTGGGTGCAGCGCATTCGCGGATTGCGCGCGAACGCATCGCGCAGGAGCCACGCGGAGCTGAACGAGGCGGTCGCCCTGGACAGCGGCGATCCGGAAGAGCTGGGCGCCCAGTACGCACGGCTGCGCCAGCGCCTGCCGCACATCAACGTGATGGGTGGCTGCTGCGGCACCGACCACCGCCATATCGAGCAGATCGCCAAGGCGTGCAAGCCGTTGTTCCGCGCGGCGTTGTAGTAGCGAACCTGTCGCTGTTCTGTAGGGGCGAATTCATTCGCCAAGCAGGACGAAGTCCTGCCCGCCTCCGTAGCCTTGGGGCAGCTTCGCTGCCCTTGGCGAATGAATTCGCCCCTACAAGGTCCCAGTCACCCCAAACATCCCGTTGCACCTCCCCACCTCACCCCAAATACCCGAGTAATGGCCTCAACTATGCTGTAAGTGAACACGGCATGGCGGGAGGCCCTCATGATCCGCTGGCTGCTTGGCAGGCTGCTGTGCCTGGCCCTGCTCCTGCCCGGCACGTTGCTGGCCGCCGGGAGCGTCACCGTGCTGACCGTGGACGGCCCCATCGGACCGGCCACCGCCGACTACCTCACCCGTGGCATCGAACGTGCCGAAACCGACAAGTCGCAACTGGTGGTGATCCAGATCGATACCCCCGGCGGCCTGGACACCTCGATGCGCAGCATCATCAAGGCGATCCTCGCCAGCCCAGTGCCCATCGCCAGCTTCGTCGGCCCCAGCGGCGCCAGGGCAGCCAGCGCCGGCACTTACATCCTCTATGCCAGCCATATCGCCGCCATGGCGCCGGGCACCAACCTCGGCGCAGCGACTCCGGTGCAGATCGGCGGCATGCCGGGGCAGCCGGAGGGAGACAAGCCCACCGGTGACAAGGGCGAGAAGAAGGACGACAAGGCCGGCGTCAGTGGCAATGAGGAAACTCTGGCCCGTAAGCAGGTCAACGATGCGGCTGCCTATATCCGCGGCCTGGCGCAAATGCGCGGACGCAATGCCGAGTGGGCCGAACAGGCGGTGCGCGAATCCGTCAGCCTCTCCGCCACCGACGCAGAACGCCTGAAGGTAGTGGACCTGCTCGCCAATGACGTCCACGACCTGATCGCCAAGGTGAATGGGCGGACCTTTGAAATCGCCGGGCAGAAAGTCACCCTGGTCACCGCCGGCGCACCACTGGTGCAGCGTGAGCCGGACTGGCGCGCACAGATTCTTGCAGTGATCACCAACCCCAGCGTCGCGCTGATACTGATGATGATCGGGGTCTACGGCCTGATCTTCGAATTCTCCAATCCCGGCAGCGGCGTCGGCGGCGTGATCGGTGGCATCTGCCTGATCCTCGCCCTCTATGCGCTGCAACTGTTGCCGGTGAACTTCGCCGGCATCGCCCTGATCCTGCTCGGCATCCTATTCATGGCGGCCGAAGCCTTCATGCCCAGCTTCGGCATCATCGGCTTTGGCGGCATCGCCGCCTTCGTGGTCGGCGCCGTGATCCTGATCGACACCGAAGTACCAGGCTTCGGTATCCCCCTGTCGCTGATCCTCACCGTGGGGCTGTCCAGCGGGTTGGTGATCTTCGCCATCATCGCCATGGCAGTGCGTGCACGCGGGCGGGCGCTGGTCAGCGGCGACGCCGGGCTGGTGGGCAGCCAGACCGTCCTGCTCGACCTGATGGCGGGCGACCCGCGCAGCGGCTGGGTGCAATTGCAGGGCGAGCGTTGGCAGGTACGTAGCGAAGCCCCATTGAGGAGCGGCCAGCGCGTACTCGTGCTGGCGCGCAATGGATTGTTGCTGGACGTGAAGGCGGATGAAGGTCCGCCCAAAGGAGACTGAACATGGCCTTTCCGCTGAGTTTTGCCACCCTCCTGTTCCTATTGATCGTGCTGGCGGTTTCGGCCATCCGCATCTTCCGAGAATACGAGCGCGGCGTGGTGTTCCAGCTCGGGCGCTTCTGGAAGGTAAAGGGACCGGGGCTGGTGCTGATCATCCCGGCGATCCAGCAGGTCGTGCGGGTAGACCTGCGCACCGTGGTGCTGGACGTGCCTCCTCAGGACGTGATATCCCGCGACAACGTCTCGGTGAAGGTCAACGCGGTGGTCTATTTCCGGGTGCTGGACCCGCAACGCGCCATCATCCAGGTGGAGAACTTCCTCATGGCCACCAGCCAACTGGCCCAGACCACCCTGCGCGCGGTGCTCGGCAAGCATGAGCTGGACGAGATGCTGGCCGAGCGCGAACGCCTCAACGTCGATATCCAGCAGGCGCTGGACTCCCAGACCGACGCTTGGGGCATCAAGGTCTCCAACGTCGAGATCAAGCACGTCGACATCAACGAATCCATGGTCCGCGCCATCGCGCGCCAGGCCGAGGCCGAGCGCGAACGCCGGGCCAAGGTGATCCACGCCGAAGGCGAGCTGCAGGCCTCGGAGAAGCTGATGCAGGCGGCGGAGATGCTCAGCCGCCAGGATGGCGCCATGCAACTGCGCTACATGCAGACGCTCGGCTCCATCGCCAACGACAAGACCACCACCATCGTCTTCCCCCTGCCAGTGGACTTGCTCGGAGGCATGGCCAAGGGTGGGCGAAAGGACCAGGAAAGCTGACGACATTCCCGAGACAGCCTGCTTTATCCGCAATTTTCAGGGAGATTCCCTGAAAACCCGCCACAATTCGGCGGGGGCGCAATGGCCGGGTTTCTACACTTGTTCAAAGGACAACAAGAACCCTGGAGGTCGCCATGCGTATCGGAGTGCCGAAGGAGATCAAGAACCACGAATACCGGGTCGGCCTGACCCCGCAATCTGTGGCCGAATTGACCCGCCAGGGGCATGAAGTCTGGGTGGAGACCAGGGCAGGTGCCGCCATCGGATTTTCCGACGAGGACTACCAGGCCGCCGGCGCCAGGATTGCCAGCGGCGCCGGGGAGGTCTTCGAGCAAGCCGAACTCATCGTCAAGGTCAAGGAACCCCTCACCCAGGAGCGCGCGCGCCTGCGTCCGGAGCAGACCCTGTTCACCTACCTCCACCTGGCCCCGGAT
Source organism: Pseudomonas sp. BN515 (assembly GCF_029873155.1). Taxonomy (NCBI): domain Bacteria; kingdom Pseudomonadati; phylum Pseudomonadota; class Gammaproteobacteria; order Pseudomonadales; family Pseudomonadaceae; genus Pseudomonas; species Pseudomonas sp. BN515. Next base: position 11,195 of record NZ_SSOH01000014.1, read on the forward strand.
CGCCCGCAGACTGACGAGTTGATCGCCTCCGGCGCCACCTGCATCGCCTACGAGACCGTCACTGACAGTCATGGTCGCCTGCCCCTGCTGGCGCCCATGTCGGAAGTGGCCGGGCGCATGTCCATCCAGGCCGGCGCCAGTTGCCTGGAAAAAGCCAAGGGCGGTCGTGGCGTGCTGCTGGGCGGCGTGCCCGGTGTGGCGCCGGGCAAGGTCGTGGTGCTGGGCGGCGGCGTGGTCGGTACCCATGCGCTGGCCATGGCGGTTGGCCTGGGCGCCGATGTCACGGTGCTCGACAAGAGCATGGACGCGCTGCGCCGGCTCGACTCCCTCTACGGCAATCGCATCACCACCCTCTATTCCACCCACGGCACCGTGCGTGAGCAGGTGCTGGCGGCGGACCTGGTGATCGGTGGCGTACTGATTCCTGGTGCGGCGGCACCCAAACTCGTCACCGCCGAAATGGTGGCGCGTATGCAGGAAGGCGCGGTGCTGGTGGATGTGGCCATCGACCAGGGCGGCTGCGCGGAAACTTCGCATGCCACCACCCATGCCGAGCCCACCTACGTGGTGGATGGCGTGGTGCACTATTGCGTGGCCAACATGCCCGGTGCGGTGGCGCGTACCTCCACCCTGGCGCTGAACAACGCCACCCTGCCCTTTGTCATCGCCCTGGCACAGAAAGGCACACGCAAGGCGCTGGAAGACGACATGCACCTGCGCCACGGCCTGAACGTGGCGAAAGGACGACTCACCAACGGCAGCGTCGCCGCCGCGCACCACATGGACTACGTGCATCTGGAGGAGATGCTCAAGCAGCTCTGACGGACCTGTAGCGGCGAATTCATTCGCCAAGCAGGCCGCAGGCCTGCCCAAACACAACCCAGCAAAACCAAAGAAGGCGCCCTAGGGCGCCTTCTTCATTCATCAATCCAGCCTCAGCCGCAGCTGAACTGTTTCACCACACCAAGCTCATCGACATCGATGTTCAGGCGGCGGGAGTTGTAGTCCATGGTGATCGGCTGGTGGGGGCGCAGCACACGGGCCATTTCGGCACCAGATTGGCGCTTGGCCTGCTCGACCAGCGCGGTATCGGCATTCTTGCCCACCAGGGCGGCCACGGCGGCGCTATTGCAGGTGCCGGAGAGCGACGGCGTGGCGGCGCTGGTGCTTTCCTCGGCGGCAGGTGCGGCAGCGGCTGGAGTCTCGGGCTTGTCGGTCGAGCTGCAACCAGCCAGGAGCAGGCCGGCAAGGGCGAGACTGAGGGAAATCGGCTTGAAGTACATATGGGGTCCTCTACTAAACGAACATCCTGGCGTGCGCCTGCAATGGCGTTGTGCATCGCGGCGGGGCTCCTGCCCGCGAGCGCACAGCCGGTGCATTCTATCCTCTGCCTTTGACTCCGGTCAGTCAGCTGCGGCCTAATGCCCCGCTCCTGAAACCTGCCGAAACACTCCATGCCCCGCACCCCGAGCATACGCCCCAGCACCCTCCACCTGCCCCAGGGTAATTGGAGCACGGTGCTCGACTGCCTCTGCGACCGCTTCCCTGCCATTGCACGCGAAACCTGGCAGGAGCGCATGGAGACCGGCAAGGTGACCGACGGCGAGGGTAATCCGCTCAGCCCGGCGCATCCCTATCAGGCGGCGATGCGGGTGCACTACTTCCGCGAGGTGAAGGGCGAGAGGGCCATTCCCTTCGAGGAAACCGTGCTGCATGTCGATGAGCACCTGGTGGTGGCCGACAAGCCGCACTTCCTGCCGGTGATGCCGGCCGGCGAGTACGTCGAGGAAACCCTGCAGGCGCGCCTCACCCGGCGTCTGGGTAATCCGCACCTGGTGCCGTTGCATCGCATCGACCGCCACACCGCCGGTCTCGTGCTGTTCTCCGCCAACCCGGCCAGCCGCAACATCTACCACGCGCTGTTTCGCGACCGCGAGATTCACAAGCGCTACGAGGCCATCGCCCCTGCCCTGCCCCATCTGGCGTTTCCGCTGCTGCGGGAAACCCGCCTCGGCAAGGGCGAGCCGTTCTTTCGCATGCAGGAAATCGAGGGCGAGCCCAATACCCGCACCCGTCTGGATGTACTGGAAAAAAACGGCGACCTTTGGCGCTACGACCTTGAACCCATCACCGGCAAGCAGCACCAGTTGCGGGTGCACCTGGCGTCCCTCGGCGCGGCCATCTGCAACGACGGGTTCTACCCGGAACTGACCGACAAGGGCGGACCTGACGACTATGGCCGCCCCCTGAAGCTGCTGGCCCGCAGCCTCGAATTCGATGACCCCATCAGCGGCGAATCGCGCCGCTTCGACAGCCGCCTGCGCCTGGACTGGTAACTCCACACCCCGCCGCGACCCTTGACGGCGGATATGACGGCAATAATATTACAGTCGTAATTCAAGCAGGATATTGCCTGGCTGGAAGGCTCGCGGTTGTCCACTAGGCTTCTGCATTCCCCTTACGACTTTTGCATCGAGGTGAACTCATGAGCGCATACGACGTGGTAGTGATCGGCGGTGGGCCGGGCGGCTACAACGCGGCGATCAAGGCTGGCCAGCTGGGCATGAAGGTGGCCTGCGTCGAAGGCCGGGAAACCCTGGGCGGCACCTGCCTGAACGTCGGCTGCATGCCCTCCAAGGCCCTGCTGCATGCCTCCGAACTCTATGAGGCGGCGTCCGGCAAGGAGTTCGCCACCCTGGGCATCCAGGTCAAGCCCAAGCTCGACCTGGCGCAGATGATGGCGCAGAAGGCCGAGAGCGTGACCGCCCTGACCAAGGGCATCGAGTTCCTCTTCCGCAAGAACAAGGTGGAATGGGTCAAGGGCTGGGGCCGCATCGACGGCGCCGGCAAGGTCGTGGTGACGGCCGCCGACGGTCAGCAGCAGATCCTGGAAACCCGCCACATCGTCATCGCCACCGGCTCTGAACCCACGCCGCTGCCTGGGGTGACCATCGACAACAAACGCATCCTCGACTCCACCGGCGCCCTGTCGCTGCCGGAGGTGCCCAAGCATCTGGTGGTGATCGGCGCCGGCGTGATCGGCCTGGAGCTGGGCTCGGTCTGGCGCCGTCTGGGGGCCCAGGTGACGGTAGTGGAATACCTCGGCCGCATCTGCCCCGGCCTGGACGATGAAACCGCCAAGACCCTGCAACGCGCCCTGACCAAACAGGGCATGACCTTCAAGCTCGGCTCCAAGGTCACCAGCGCCAAGTCCGGCAAGGCCGGTGTGGAACTGTCCATCGAACCCGCCGCCGGCGGCCTGGCGGAAACCCTCAAGGCCGACTACGTGCTGGTAGCCATCGGCCGCCGCCCCTACACCGAAGGCCTCGGCCTGGAAACTGTCGGCCTGACCACCGACACCCGCGGCATGCTCGCCAACGAACGCCATCAGACGCTGGCTCCCAATGTCTGGGTCATCGGCGACGTCACCTCCGGCCCGATGCTCGCCCACAAGGCCGAAGACGAAGCCATCGTCTGCATCGAGCGCATCGCTGGCCAGGCGGCCGAGGTGAACTACAACGTCATCCCCAACGTGATCTACACCCGCCCGGAAGTGGCCAGCGTGGGCAAGAGCGAGGAACAGCTGAAGGCCGAAGGGCGCCCCTACCGTGTCGGCAAATTCCCCTTCACCGCCAACAGCCGAGCCAAGATCAACCACGAAACCGAAGGCTTCGTGAAGGTATTGGCGGACGAACGCACAGACGAAGTGCTGGGCGTTCACATGGTCGGCCCGAGCGTCAGCGAGATGATCGGCGAGTACTGCGTGGCCATGGAATTCTCCGCCTCGGCCGAAGACATCGCCCTCATCTGCCACCCCCACCCAACCCGCTCCGAAGCCCTGCGCCAGGCCGCGATGGATGTGCACGGAGCAGCGATGCAGGCCTGATCCCGAGAGATGCCTGAACCTGTGGGAGCGAATTCATTCTCGAACGAATTCGCTCCCACATGGACTGGATACCATTCGACCCGCCTCAACGGCGGGTTCCATTTGCCCGCACATGACACCCACGCACTCCCGCAGGTTGGCGCAGAGTGAAGCGAAGCCCAACGATCGGCAGTCTGATCGAGGAAGACGTTGGTGTTGGCAGGCGGGTTAGCGAGAAAGACCGCAACTGAAGGTGGAAGTGGGGAGCAGATCGCTGCGTTGAAGCCTGTGGTTAGGAATTAGGTCTGCTTTCGGCCGATTGTGTTGAAAAAGGCGGTTCTGCGACAGCCAGTCGGCCAGGTGCGCCAGCTTTCGAGGTGGCTGCAAGCCACTTCAAGTTGCCTTTCGGCGTTTCACTGAGCCACCGGGCTCAGGTTTGCGGGTTAATTCGAGGGTTTCTGCTCGCAGCAGGCGTACCTATCCCGTGATCGGTGGCCCGTGAGGCATGAGCTTGGCCATGCGTCGCAGGTTTTGCACCGTCGCGGCCAAGGTGAATTCGTCGGTGGCGCCGGTCAGGCCACGCAGCCGTAAACGGTCGAGTTTCATGATCCGTTTGAGGTGGGCGAACAGCATCTCCACCTTCTTGCGCTCGCAGCGAGAGACGAGGTACTCCGGTGTCTTGGCGATGCGTCGAGCCACGTCGCGAGCCGCCTCATGGATACTGCGGACGATCTTCCGATTCGGCGTATTGGGACAGCACTTGGCTTTCAGCGGGCAGGTGGCGCAGTCGGCTTGGCTGGAGCGGTAGATGATGGTGTTGGCCTTGGTCACCCGGGTTCTCGGTTGGGTGAAGGCGCGCCATTCACTGCGTAGCGGTTTGCCGGCTGGGCAGCGGTATTCCTTGGCCTCCTGATTCCAGTGAAAGTCGTTGCTGGAGAGACTGTCGTCCTTGCGTTCGGTCTTGTCCCACACCGGCACATGCGGCGCGATGTTCTTCTCTTCGACCATCCAGGCCAGCATCGGGGCCGTGCCATAGGCGGTATCGCCGATCAGGCGTTCCGGTGTGAGGTCGAAGTGCGCTTCGACGCGCTCGACCATCGTTTTGGTCGACTCGACTTCGGCAGTCCGATGCGCCGGGGTGGCTTCCACATCCAGGATCACGCCGTGCTCGGTGTCGATCAGGTAATTCGTGGAGTAGGCAAAGTAGGCCGGGCCACCTAGCGCGGCGGTCCACCGGGACTGCGGATCGGTGAGTGAAATTTTCTTGGGCAGGGCTTCGGCCAGCGCCTCTTCATCAAGGGCTTCGAGGTACTCGCGCACGGCGCGGCTGCTGAGCGCCGGATCGCGCCAGTCGACCTCATCGCCCGCTACGCCACGTTGCCGGCTGGCATCCGCCTTGATGATGCTGGCGTCGACGGCGAAGCCTTCGCCCTTGATCAGCCCAGCGGTCATGCAGCGCCGGAGCACCTCATTGAACAACCAGCGGAACAGGCCGCTGTCACGGAAGCGGCCGTGGCGATTCTTCGAGAAGGTCGAGTGATTGGGCACTTCGTCTTCCAGGCCCAGGCGGCAGAACCAACGATAGGCCAGGTTCAGGTGCACCTCTTCACACAACCGCCGCTCGGAACGGATGCCGTAGCAGTAGCCGACCACCAGCATGCGCACCATCAACTCCGGATCAATCGATGGGACTGTAGAAGTCGGCCAGGTGAGCACGCAGGTCACTGAGATCCAGGCACTGATCGATGCTGCGCAGGAGGTGTTGGACTGGGACGTGCTCTTCCAGGTTGAACGAGTAGAACAGGCGCGCCTGTCCTCCCGGTAACTGCCCCATCATGCTGCCTGCCCCCATGCTCACTGAGCGTGCGATTCTGCCGGCGGCATGGGGCGGCAGCTACTTTTTCAACAGAATCGGCCAGAAGCGGTCATTCCTCAAAAACTCACAACTGCAAGCCTCGGCAATGACTTCAGCTGAGGCTGAACGGAGCACCTGTTGGGTAGAACGTGCCTCCCCCGGAGTAGTTAATCGTGCGCAGCTCTTCATTCGGGAAATACCAGCGACCGTTGCTGAACGCTCGCCCGTCTGCATACGCAGCCACGACTTCAGCAATGAACAGGTCATAGCGTTTCTGTATGTGCGGCTCCTGAATTACACGGCACTCCAGATACGCCAGAGAGTCGGGGACGATAGGCGCCTGGATCACCTTGGCACGTGCCTCGCCAATACCGAAGCGGGCGAGTTTGTCGACCTCCCTCCCGCTGAACGAGCCCACTGCTAAAGTCACTTCCGCCTGCACGCGAGAGGGCAGGTTGAGCACGAAGCTGCCTGAACCCTCCAGCAGCGGGCGGCTGAAAGTGCTGCCATCTAAAACCAGCAATACCTTCGGTGGATCGAAGTCCAGCGGCATGGCCCACGAGGCAGCCATCATGTTGCGCACGCCACCATGCTCGAAAGTTACCAGTGAGGTGGGACCGTGATTGAGGAGGCGGTCGGCGGATTTGGCCAACTGAAGGTCTTTCAGGTGCATTATCTGTTACTTACTCAAAGAGTTCGGCAATAAAGGCGCTGGCGACTTCGAGGTAACGATCAATGTCCGCCTCGGAATGAGCGAATGATACTTGCGGCCCAGCAGAAAGAATTCCGTCCCACACCCCTCGATTGGCCATGAACAGACGCCGGCAATCGATGAATGCCGCATCCATTGACAGGTTGGCTTCAGCGCCGTTGCGCGGCAGCTGTGGCGTCAAGCAATATCCCGAATGCGGACCAAGCTCGAAGGCGCACCAAGGTAGATCATGGCGGGATCTGCAGATATGGCTGGCCATGCAAGAAGATCAGCGCCAGCGCATCGGCTGACGCCGACTATTCGACTTCCTGGATGATCGATTGCCGCAACGTATGAAGATTGCGTAGAGGCCAAAACTAAGTCTGCTGCTGGTCTAGCCAGCTTAGTTAGAAGCGCATGAGGGATTAAGTAGATCTACTGAGGTAACCATGAAAACTCTTCCCTTTCAATCAGCTGTCGGAGTAGATCTTGGAGGTACCAAGCTATTAATTAGATACCGGAATCATTCGTTCCGATTTGATACAGGACCGATGTTCGGTGCGGCCGATCTCACTAAGATATTGAAGAGTTTTATCGATGCGCACACAGAGCCAGGATGTGTTATTGGCATAGCGATACCGGGTCTAATCGAGAATGACTCAGTTGCTGCTTGTGATGTTTTGCCGGGACTTATTGGATGGAGTGCGAGGACTCTACTTGATTCCCGAATTAGCAGAATTTCATTAGTGAACGATGCGAAGGCAGCACTTCACGCTACTGCACTTGACTTACCGATCGACAGCACAGCCATCGCAGTCATGGCCGGTACTGCTATAGGTTGCGGCATTATGGTCAACGGGCACCAGCTTCTAGGAGCACATGGTTGGGCAGGCGAGCTAGGATACTGGCCGATACAGACATCGGTCTCGCAGTGGCTCAGGCTTGATGAGGTTGCCGGCGGGCGCTATATGGCCAATCGGCTTGGTGTCGATGGTAACCAATTGGCCCTGTTAGGCCATCAAGGCAATCAAGCCGCATTAGATGTGATTTCTCAAGGTGGCCACGCCCTCGGCGGTGTTCTCGGAGGATTAATTAATTTATTCAATCCTCATAGGCTCTCAGTTGGAGGAGGCGCACTCTGGCTTCCTGGGTATTGGACTGAAGCACAAGCTCAAATTGACGCCTTGGCCATTCCAAGTATGTTAGCTGGCTGTGAGATCCGGACGGTTCATGATGTGGAAGACCTAGTAGCCATGGGGGCCGCGCAAATCGCAGTGAAGACTCTTTGCTAATTCATGAATCGCCCTTGCTTGTGTAGCAACTCCCACTCGGCGACTGCCTCTGGCTGATTGCTACCGCTTGCAGGTGCCAACTATGGGTCATAAGCCGCCCCATAGCTAATCCCCTCCCCTTGCCCTCCCGCGTCCCCATCCCTATCCTGCCCCGGCCACGGTCAATCCCGTGGCCGGGTTTGGCGACCCAGTAGCAACAGGCGCGATTGCGCCACAAGGTGCATGCGAAAAACGGCGAACGTTTTTTGCAGGCCTTTGCACATGTGCAGCTTTTAGTTGCACCGTTTCATGGCAGATCGCGCGGGGAGACCCTCGGGTCTGCCGGCTCCTGTTGCCCGGTTCGCCAACCCCGCGCGGTCTGCCACCCTTCGTTTGGCGACGTCTGGTGGCAGCTCCTCAATCCAAGCAACAGGAGTTCCACCATGCACGACGCATACACCCCCAACGTTTTCTATCACCACGCCCAACGGCTGCACGCCGTGATGATCGACAACCAGCCCTGGTTCGTCGCCCACGATTTTGCCGAGCTGATGGGCATCCGCAATTCCCGCCGCTTGCTTCAGGCCCTGGAGCGTTTCGAGAAGCGCACCGTCTTGCTCGCGTATACCGACGACTTCCACGAAGAAGTGGACGCCATCAGCGATGCCGGTGCCTACAAGGCGCTGTTTCGCTTCGCCCGGCCCACGTCTGCCGAGATCAGCCGCTGGCTGAGCGAGGTCCTGGTGCCGACGCTGCACGACTATCACCGGGTCCCGAGTGCCGAACCGCGACGGGCCTTTATCAGCTGGGCCAGCCGGCAGCTGGGTGTGGTGAGTTGGCAGCGGGAGTTGTGGGTGGCCTGGCGGGATTTGCCGGTCTTTATCGAAGACGGCAAGGAGGTGTCGGCATGAGCATCGATCACGAACAACGCCGACTGCAGGCGCTGGTGACTCGCCTGGACGCGCGACTGCATACGACCCAGGTGATTGCCGAAATCATCCTGGACAACTCGGCGCTGCGGGACGGTATTCCCCGCACTGCTGTGAGATCGAGAAAGGCGATCCGCACCGAAGCAACGGATCGCCCCCCTCAAACCTCTATCCCCCCTTTCCTAGAGCCCCGGCGTGGAGAAGCTGGCGCTAGCAGCGATCAACTGGCCCTGGCCTACGTTGTAGGTCAATTGAAAAGTGGCCAGCACCGACTCCGTGGCCGCAGACTTCTTGGCGTTCGCTGGCGAGATGGGGAACGTCAGCTCCACCACGTCGCTCGCGATGAGTAAACGGAGCACCTGGTTCTCGCCATGAACCAGAAAGAGCGTCCCGCTCTGCTGGCCGACGCCGGTCGCCTCGATAAAGTCGATGAGCAGGAATACCCCCGGCGGCGCGCCCGGGTCGTCATCGACGAACGCGGTGGAGATGATGCGCGCGACCCCGTTGATGTCGATGTCCTCGGTTTTGCCTGCCAAGGTGCCGGCGATGGGGACCGTCCGCACATCCGTGCGACGTTCGAAGCTGCGCGAGGAGGCCGCACTACTGGACTCCAGGACTGCCACCAACCCGGCGAATGCCAGCAGCGCTGGCGGAATTCTTCCATGCAGGATGTTCATGCTGTGCTCCTATCGAAAGGCCGTCGGCAGGACCTCGGTCGGGTCCACGAAGCGCACTCCCTGAGGTGTCGGGATCGGCGTTGGCAGCGGACGCAGGAACGCGCCACCGGCGTCGTCGATTTCCCAACGCAGAAGCATGGCGTTGTCTTCGTGGGTGGTGTTGTGACAGTGCTCCATGAACATCCCGCCGAAATCCCGGAACTGCATGGTGAGGGTGACGCTGGTACCCGGGTGCAGGCGATAGACATCCTTGCGGCCGCGTTCCCAGGCCGGGACGTTGTCTGGCCGGCCGTTGCGAGCGAGGATCTGGCCCTCTTCGAAATGGATATGAATCGGGTGGTCCCAGCCCGCACCGCCGTTCCTCAGCGTCCATATCTCGCGAGTGCCAAAGCGAGGGGCCGCCGAGATGCGGCCAAAGTCCGCGTCAAGCTTGCCGCCGCCATCGGTCCCGATGCCCCATGGACCAACGAACGACGAGATGGGGTCGCTGGAGGTCTGGGTGGCGCCACGACCGAATACGAAGGTGCGCTCGGCTGCCACCGGGATCTTCGTCAGGTCCGGGTTCTGGATCAGTTGGTCCGGTACCTGGCTGACATCGGGCCGAGCCGGATCGCGAACGATGCGGAACTCCAGGAAGCGACCGACGCACGGGTCGGTGGACGCGCCCGACATCGCATCGCGCAGCGAGAGGTCCTGAATGGGCCTACGGCCGTTTTCGTGCTCGGCGAGATTGACCATCCAGACCTTGCTCCCGATGGAATAACGGGAGAAGTCGATGACGATGTCGTAGCGCTCGGCGATGCCCATTTCGTCGAGGGTCGTGAGCGTCACCGGAGTTGGCAGCAGGTTACCGTCATTGGCGATCTGGACCATCGGCGAGGCGTCGCTCAGGGCCAGCTTGAAGAAGCGAGCCACCGCCGCGTTGAGGATGCGGAAGCGGTACTTGCGCCGCTCCACTTCGAAGAACGGCTTGTAGACCAGGTTCACCGTCATCACATCGCCAAGGAATCCGTCGAAGTCGAAGATATCCATCGCCAGTTGGCCGTCCTGGTCCCAGGCCTTGTCCGCGAGCATCAGGTTCACGTCGTAGTCGAGATTGCCGTACGACTTGGCCGAGCCACTGGGCAGGCGCAGGTTCACGCCGTCGTCGATCTCCTCGTTACCGCGATCGAGGCTGCTGTAGATGTTGAACATCCCGGCGTTGCCCTTGTACACGTTTTGCGAGGTGAAGCTGAACATGTGGTCGTGGAACCAGTGGGTGCTCATGGTTTCGTGGTAGTCACCCTGCAGGTTTTCGATACCACCGGCATCGTTGGGCGAACCGCAACGCGGGTCGTTGGCGCCCTGGTTGATGCTGAAGTAGCCGCCGTGGCAGATCGGGTAGTGGTAGTCGTAGAACTCGCCGGGGAAGAAATAGGCTCCGGTGAATCCGTCGTTCTCCGCGCCGTGGTGACCGTTGTGCTCGTGGGTGGTGATGGTGTGAATACCGAAGCCGCCGTTCTGCGTCGGGTCCTCCGGCAGGCGGTTGTGGTGCCGCAACAGGATGTGCTCGTGGTATCGGCCGACCAGCAGCTTGGGCGGCAGGGTGCCGTTGAAGGTCCATAACGCCAGCGGCCCCTGGTCCGGCAAGTCGGGGTGGAACGCCGGGCGCAGTGCGTGCGCCGGGTCGATCCCGGAGTTCAGTTCCGAAGGCACGCCGGGGTTGTAGACGGTGTTGGGCTTGGCACCTTCCTGGGTGACCTCGACCGTCACCTTGGGTGGAAAATCGTTCCAGTGCTGGTGGGCCCAGATCGGTCCCGGTGGCCGCCCCTCGATGGGGCCGGTGCCGCCACCCAACACGGCGGGCACCGGTTGCTGCGTGGTGTTGGCCTGTTCGGTCGGGTCAGGGCCTGGCGTTCCCGGGAACGCCGGAATGGGATTCATCACGCCCGCTCCGAAGGTGAATGCCTTGCGGGGCAGTACATCGAAGCGTGGCATCGGTTGGGTGAAAGGTTGCACGCCGAACAGCGGGCTGGGTGACAACCCCGTGGGGATGCCTAACGTCGTCGCATAGGCGCTGCTGGAGAAGGGAGTCAAGCCGTGTACGGGAACCAGCAAGCCACTGGAAGTCGCCAGGCCCCATTTGATGAAGTCGCGTCGAGTGACTTCCCCTTTTGATAAGGCAGTTGCCAGTTCCGCGAAATTCCTACTCGCAATTTCTGCTTCGCGCAGCCGTGCCCTTGACGCATCTTTCGGAAGGTACATCAGCCACTCCTCGCCATAGACCCCTGTAATCAAATTGTCAGGGAACGAAATCGGCGAAGGGCGCCAAAGAGTTGGAAACTACGTGAATAGCTAACGGTTTCGCGAAGCGGGAACCAAGCGTAGCGCTGTCACGGGTATGAGCGTGACGAGTGGTAGAGCCGAGACGGATCCTGTTGCGGCTTTCACCTTCTCCATCCAATGGAAATACTTTGTTACAACTCCTCCGATACTGTCAATCGGCCATCTGACAGCTATCAGTCTGATTGCGCCTTATGGAGCAAGGTTGATCGCAGATGGCGATATCGAGATTGCTCCTGTATCGCTGGCCTTACTAAAGCCTTGGAACGACCCTCCACCGTTCGGCGAGCACATCCGATGAAGCCGACTAACACCTGACCACCCTGCCCTTTCCGAACAGCACAGGGTGCCCCGGGCCGTATGCGTTATTGCGCCGCTGACCGGTCAATAGGTAATCGCCCCCTGCTCGCAGCGGCCTGACACAGGAATCAGTTTGATCGCCTCCGGCCGCTGGCTGTCTAAGAAGTGATACTCCTCTGGAGAACATCATGAAAAAGCCCACCCAACAGCACGCTGCAGGCCTGGTGATGGCCAAGGAAGTCGTCACCCGAGAAGGCACGTGCGTCAGTGATCTGCCAGCGATGCTCGAAACATTGATCAACGAAGCAATCGCCTCACCCGTTGGCCGCCCGGCACTCATGGAATTGTTCGACCTGGTCAGAGAACTCAGGAAAGCCGGCGCCACCACCTCACCCAGCCTGCACAAGACTGAATACGAAAGAGGCATAGGATTCGCCCTGGTCCTGGTCCTGAAGCGGATCAAGGCGCTGCGGTGACTCACGACTGACGGGTGAATGCTCGGCATCAGGGCCCTCTCGGCCAGGTGAGCAAATCCGAGAAAGTGAAACCGTGGATGATGCCGCCCGAAATGAAAGCGCCTCCGACAGAGGTTCAACCTGCCAGAGGCGCCGATGCCCCCTAAGAGGGTGGGGCACCCATCAGCCTAGACGTCCACCTGAAGACTGCCGCCCCATCCATTGCCCCAGTATCACCACCCATCTATCCGGGCCTGAAATGAAGTTGCTGGTGACGCCTGCCGGGCAAGGAGTTTGAGTACCTGTCAGCCCCTTTGGTGGTCAGTGAATCGTAGGGAAGCGCTCTTTCACCAATGCCTGAGCCTGATGGGCCATATGATCGAGCAGGCGGTCGCGTTTGTTCTCGGCCTCGCTCATGGCCTTCTTGCCGTGTTGCTGCACCAGGTAGGCGTGGATCTGCCGCACTTCCTTGGATTGGAATATCGGGGTCAGATCCTGCACCGCCACCATGCCGTCCGAGCGGTGGTCGCGGGTGTTCAGCAGCACGTGCGGCCCCTGCACTGCCAGTACCTGAAACCCCATCGATTCAAAGGTAGGCACCTTGTTCGCCACGCAGGCCAGTTCAACGTGGGGCCGATGCTTGACCATCCGCTGCAACATCGCTCGGGCAATACCGCGTCGGCGGTGGCTGGCCTTGACGGCGATATAGGCGAGAGTGCAGGCCTCGGCATCATCCTGGCTCGGCAGATACAGGGCAAAACCCAGCACCTGGGAGGGATCTTCATCATCCAGGGCCAGGATCAACCGCGCAGTGCTATCCAGAGAGCTGTCCATGGCCTGCAGATACAGATGTACCTCGTAGCCAATCACGTACTGATACAACTGATAGAGCGGATTGCTAGGCGTCAGCGACACCGGGCTGATGTCGCTGAAATAGTCCACCACCATTTGTAGAACCTGGCTCTTCAGGGATTCGGGCGGCGATGTGTCCAGGTTTGCAAGGGTGAACATTCGAAGCTGGCTCCGGGTATGCCCGATCCGGAGGGATCAGCGCTGGCGCCATTGTAACGCCCGCGAGCACCGAGCGTTCCCACCGACACTCGCATGGGCCGCCCCCACAGACGAGCGTGGACCGCATTGCGGACCTGAACGTCGGACGCCCCTCAAAACGCCAACGCCCGCCCCAGCACGTCGCCGCGCGGGTCCCCTTCCCTGCTCACCAGGGCGTAGTTGTAGCCATTCCTGGACCAGTACCTGGCCTCCAGCTCGCCGTCCCGGCGCTGGCCCTGCTTCATGCTCGGGTACAGCGAGCCCGGCGCGCGCAGATACAGGCTGACCCGTTGTCCCTGGTTGTCTTCGAACAGGAGCAACGCCGCTGCGCCCTGTTCGGTCACCAGCCAGCGGCCACCTACCGGGGTGAAGCCGTAGGGGCTGAGGTCGGGTATCCGCGCTGCATGGCTGAAGCGCTGATCCAGCCACGCCTGGAGTTCGCCGGGCTGCCTGGCGCGGATGTCGACCACCGGGCTGGCGGCGAACAGGCGGTGAGCCTGGAGGGCATCCTGCATCGGTGGATTGGCCGCCAGCAGGCTCATGTCCCGCGCTTGCCAGCCGCCCAGGCCGCCCGCACCGAGCGCCAGGACGAAGGATGCCGCCAGGGCCAGGCGACGCTGCTTGCGCGCACGCAGTGAAGCCCGGATGGCCACCGGGTCGAGGCGCGGGTTGGGCGCCAGGCCCGGATTGGCCAGGGCCACGCGGAGCATCTGGGCATCCCGCCGCCAGGCCTCCACCCGTGCGGCCGCTTCCGGATTGGCCGCCAGATAGGCTTCCACCGCCTTGCTCTGCTCGGCGTCGAGCTGGCCGTCGAGGTAGGCGTGCAGGTCATCTTCGCTGGGATGGAATGCGTTCATTTGAGTACCCGCAGATGAGGGTTGGACATCTCGCCCTCGGCCAGCTCACGCAGCGCCTTGCGCGCGCGGGACAGCCTGGACATCACGGTGCCGATGGGAATGCCGAGGGTATCGGCGGCCTCTTTGTAGCTGAGCCCCTCCACGCTCACCAGGAGCAGGAGCGCGCGCTGCTCCGCCGGCAGCCGGCCGAACGCCTCGAGGGTGGCCTGGTTGACCACCAGCTCCTCAGTGGAGGGCGCTTCCTCGGTGCGGCCGCCGAATATTTCCAGCAGCCGCGCGTGGCGACGGGCCCGCCGCTGGCCGTCGAGGAACTGCCGGTAGAGGATGGCGAACAGCCAGGCGCGGAGGTTGCCGTCGCCCTTGCTGCTCCAGCGCGACAGCGCCCGCTCCAGCGTCGCCTGGACCAGGTCGTCGGCGCTGCTCGCATTGCGCGTCAGCCACAGCGCGAAACGTCGCAGCCTCTGTAATAACTCCCGCAGTTCCGCGTCTTCGATCATGTTCATAGCCAGGTGTTGTGCCGCTCTTGCCAAGGGTGCGACGGGAAGACGTGCGAGGCGGGATTTTATTCCCGACCGGGAATAAAGCCCCGGTACCTGCGTCTCACCGGCTCATGGACAAGGGCATTTCGCCCGGGAGTATCGCATGAGCAAGGCACCACCCAAGGGGATCGACCTGGCGGCACGGCTGGCCGTAATCGGCCTCGCCACTGGCGGACTGGCAGCCGCCTTCGCCTACGCCGGCGGCTGGATCGGCGGCGAGCACCTGACGCCGCAGCGGATCATCGACGCCTTCGAGGCCAACGCCGGCAAGTTCCCCGGCTACCGCAAGAACCACGCGAAAGGCATCTGCATTGCCGGCCACTTCGAGAGCAACGGCCAGGCTGCGCAACTGTCCCGCGCCTCCGTCTTCGCCCCCGGCACGGTGCCGGTGATCGGCCGCCTGGCCATCGGCGGCAGCAATCCCCATGCGCCGGATGCCGGCGTACCCACCCGCAGCATGGCGCTGCTGTTCCAGTTGCCCGGCGGCGAGCAGTGGCGCACCGGCATGAACACGCCACCGGTGCTGCCGGTGGCTACCCCGGAAGCCTTCTACGAGCAGGTACTGGCCGCCCGTCCCGATCCCGCCACCGGCAAGCCGGACCCGGCAAAGATGCAGGCCTTCTTCGCCGCCCATCCGGAAAGCGCCGCCTTCCGCCAGTGGTCGCAGAGCGCCAAGCCCAGCAACAGTTTTGCCAACGTCGCCTACAACGGCATCAACGCCTTCCGTCTGGTGGACGCTGCCGGCAATGGCCACTTCGTGCGCTGGTCGGTTCAACCGGAGACACCCTTCGAGCCCCTGGGCGCCGCCGGCACCGACGCGAATTTCCTCAGCCACGACCTGCAACAACGCCTGGCGCGGGGTCCATTGCGCTGGCACCTGATGCTGACCCTCGCCGAACCCGGCGACCCCACCCATGACGCGACCCGCCAGTGGCCGGCCGACCGCCGCCAGGTGGATGCCGGCACCCTGGTCGTGGAAAGCGCCGAGCCGCAGGACAGTGGCGCCTGCCGCGACATCAACTACGACCCGACGGTACTGCCCGACGGCATCCAGGTCTCGGACGACCCGATCCTCGCCGCACGTTCGGCCGCTTATGCCGTGTCCTACAACCGCCGCACCCGGGAAGGCGCACCCGGCACTGGGCAAGGAGTCCAGCAATGAACACCCCGACCCACTTCAGCCCGCTGCTGCGGGTCCTCCACTGGCTGATGGCGATCCTGCTGCTGGCCATGCTCTTCATCGGCGTCAGCATGGTGAGCGACCTGTCGCCGCGCCACAGCGCACTGGTGGCGCTGCACAAGCCGCTGGGCGTGACGTTGCTGGTCCTGGTGCTGATCCGCCTGGCCGTGCGCCTGACCCGTCCGGTGCCATCCCTGCCCAGCGACATGCCCTACTGGCAGCAACGTATCGCCAAGCTGTCCCACCTGCTGCTCTACGGCCTGATGATCGCCCTGCCCCTGGTGGGCTGGGCCATGCAGTCCGCTGGCGACTACCCGGTGGTGCTCCACGACTCCCTGTTGCTGCCGCCCATCGTCCCGCAGGACGCGCGGCTCTATGCCTCGCTGCGCGTGGCCCACACTGTACTGGCGTACCTGCTGTTCATCAGCATCCTGGCGCACCTGGCGGCGGCCCTCTACCACGCGCTCATCCGCAGGGATGGCGTGCTTTCGAGCATGACCACCGGCAGGGGCATCCGATCGATGCCTGACGGTCAGTAGACGCGGGCATTCCCCGCAAACCAACTCTCCAGCAGGAGAACCCCACCATGAAAACCCTAGTCGTCGCCTTGAGCCTCAGCCTTGCCTCCACCGTCACCCTGGCCGCCACGGACCAGAACGCACCGCCGGTCACCCAGTACGAGTACGGCGTGCACCTGGATATCGCGCGGGTGGTCCAGATGACCGACCTCACCACCTTCTGCGGCGTGGGGCCGGCGCGCATGACCTACGAGGACAGCCAGATGCAGACGAAGACCGTCGAGTACCTGGTCTGGGGCACCGGCTGCAAGAACGACTACTGAGGAGCTTTAGGTTGGTCTGAGCGCAACGAAGCCCAACAGCGCATCGTTGGGCTTCGCAGGCTCAGACCGGCGTGGCCCACACCAACCTACGAAACCCGGGCGCTCGCCGACGGTCCATGCGCGGCAAGCCCTGAATCAGAACCAGCCTTTCCACTTGAACCAGGCGTACGGCAGGATCGCCGACACCACCATCAGGCCCAGCGCCACCGGGTAGCCGAAGGCCCAGTCCAGCTCCGGCATGGACCTGAAGTTCATGCCATACACCGTGCCCACCAAGGTCGGCGGCAGGAAGAGCACGGCGGCGATGGAGAACACCTTGATGATGCTGTTCTGCTCGATGTCGATCAGCCCCAGGGTGGCGCTGAGCAGGAAGGCAATCTCGTCGAACATCTTCGCCACGTAGTCCACCAGGGAGCGGATGTCCCGCTCGATGGAGCGCGAACGGTCCAGGCCGGGCTCGCTCAGCCAGAGTTCCGACCAGGCGTTCGAATAGTCCAGCACCCGCCCCATGCTGATCAGGCTCTCGCGCAGCTTCACCAGGCCCGAGTTGTTGCGACCCAGGCGTTTGACCACCTGCTGCAGGTCGGTCCGGCTGCCCTTGCGCTGCGGCGCGGCACCACGCTCCTCGCTGAACACCGCACCGGACATCTCGTCCAGTTCGCGCTGCATGAGCTCCAGCATGTCGGCGATGTGATCCACCACGCTGCCGCACAGGGACAGGAAGATCTGCTCGCTGGAGGAGTGGGTTTCAGGCTCGCGGAGGAACTTGTCTTCCAGGTATTCGAAGAACGGCAGGTTGGCGTAGCGCACCGTTACCAGGTAGTCGGGCGCCACCACGAACATCACGTCGCTGGAGATCGGCCGCTGCTCGCGCAGGCCGCTCACCAGGGTGGCGTTCATGTAGAGGGTGCCGGCGTGCTGGTAGAGACGCGAGGTTTCCTCGATCTCGACGATGGCCTCGCGAGAGGGAATTTCCACCCCTAGCGACCGGCCGATGAAGGCCGCTTCTTCCGGTTCGGGGTCCATCAGGTCGATCCACAGGGTGGCCGGGGGAATGGCCACGCCGGGCTGGCCAGCGCTGGCGTGCAGGACGCCGCCATCCTGCGCGTAGTAGTGGATCATCCAGGTTGCTCCTTGGGCGTCTGGGAATGAGTAAAGCACCGGTCATGCCCTGCGAAGACGCGTCTGGCGGACCGGGAGGCACGCGTCCGGCAATTGGACTAGGTTCTGGTTAGGCGAACGGAGACCACCATGACCCAGCGCAACTCACCCGTGCCCCCGGGCGAAGCGGTGCCCTGGTTCACCAGCAGCACCCCCAGCCGCGAACGCTTCACCTTCGACACCACCGCCGGGCGCTACATCGTCCTGTGCTTCCTCGGCTCCTCCGCGGACCCGACGGCGGCGCGGGTGCTGACCGACCTGCTGGCCCGCCGCGAATGCTTCGACGACGACCAGGCGGCTTTCTTCGGTGTGACCGCCGACCCGCGCGACCGGGAACAACAGCGCGTGCGCGACCTGTTACCGGGCATCCGTTTCTTCTGGGACATGGACCGCAGCATCTGCAACCTGTTTGGCGTGCAGCGCGAGAACGGCGCCATCCGCCAGATGACCTACCTGCTCGACGCGCGCCTGCGGGTGATCGCCGTGCTGCCGATCCTGCCCGGCGGCGAAGGCCATATCGATACCCTCATCGCCCTGCTAAAGGCCCAGGAACCCATTCCGCCGGCCGCGCCCGCCCTGCCCCAGGCGCCGGTGCTGGTGGTGCCACGCATCTTCGAACCCGAACTGTGCAAGACGCTGATCGACTACTACGACCATCACGGCGGCGCCGACTCGGGCTACATGATCGAGCGCGACGGCAAGACGGTCGAAGTGGTCAAGTACGATCACAAGCGCCGCCGCGATTGCGCCCTCGAAGACCAGCAACTGTGCCAGTCCTGCATGCATCGCATCACCCTGCGGCTGGTCCCGGAGATCCAGAAGGCCTTTCAGTTCCATGCCACGCGCATGGAGCGCTACCTGGTGGCGTGCTACGACGCCAGCGAAGGCGGCCACTTCCGCCCCCACCGCGACAACACCACCAAGGGCACCGCACACCGCCGCTTCGCTGTTTCCCTGTTCCTCAACAGCGGCGAGTACGAAGGCGGCCAGCTGCGCTTTCCGGAGTTCGGCCGCAGCCTCTACAACGCACCAACCGGCGGCGCCGTGGTGTTCTCCTGTTCGCTGTTGCACGAGGCCACGCCCGTCACCTCCGGCCGCCGCTACATGTTCCTGCCCTTCCTCTATGACGAGGAAGCCAGGCGCATCCGCGAGGAAAACCAGCAGTACCTGGAAAGCTCGACTGAGCAATGACCGGCGGCCTGGCATATCATTCAGCGCCTCGCGACTGACTGATGGATACCCCAATGAGCCACGAAACCCTGCTGGACGCCCTGCTCGACGCCGACATGCTGGAAATCGACGACCTGCACGCCTGGGAGTTCGACTTGGACGAAGCGCTGGTGGAAGCGCTGGACGCCGGCCAATCGGGCGACCCCGAGGCCCAGCTGCTGCGCATCGAATGCATGGACGGCCGCTCCCGCCGCGAATGGCGCTTCAGCCAGGACGCCGTGCAGGCCGCGCGCTTCGACGCCGAAACCGGCTGCTGGAAACTGGCTGGCACCGATGGCGAACACACCCTGCGCTGTTTTGACGCCTTCGGCGGCGATGCCGAGGATGAAGACGAGCAGGAGTGAGCTGTCTGCTCTAGGGGCGAACCTGCGGTCCGCTTGGCGATTGAAATCGCCCCTACAACGCAATACCCGACGGGCTGAGGCGCTCTTCTCCTGTGGGGGCGAATTCATTCGCCAAGGATGGCGTAGCCGTCCCCCTGCCCACTAAGCCGCCTCAGGTGAGGACATTGCGCACAAACCGCACCAACTGCTCGCCTTCGTTGGCATAGATGTAGGGCTGGTCGCTACCGAACACCAGGAAATCTCCGGCCGCTATCTGATGCGTCTCGCCACTGTGCAGGACGGTCAGATCCCCTTCGATCACGTAGATCATCTCTCGCCAGCCTTCGGCATCCGGTTCGGCCCTGTAGCGCTCACCCGGCGCCAGCGACCAACTCCAGAGCTCCACTTCATGCCGTGTCGCTGAACTGGCCAGCAAGGTGGCCTTGCTGCCGGGCTTGGCGCCCACCCAGGCCACGGCATTGATACGGGAACGATCGGGGCGATCCGGTTGTTGCACCAGATCGGGAAAGAGCACGCCGAGGGCGGCGGCGATTCGGTCCAGCGTGGCCAGACTGACATTCACATCACCGCCTTCGATGCCCACCAGCATGCGCCGGCTGACGCCGGCAGCAGTGGCCAGGGCTTCCTGGCTGAGGCCCGCGGCACGGCGCAGGCGGCGGACGTTCTCGGAGACGTGCTCCAGGACGTTGGGACGTTCATCGGATTTGGGCAACATATTGCTCACACCCTGGCTTTTGCGCATTATGTTGCACATTAGCATTCGAATACGCCAGCCCTCTACCGTTCTGCCGGATCAGCCACCATGACCTCGCTGTCGCGCCGCCTCGCCTCCACCCTGCTGCCCGTTTCCGTCCTCCTGGTGGCAATGGCCTCCATCCAGAGCGGCGCGTCGCTCGCCAAAAGCCTGTTCCCGGTAATCGGCCCCCAGGGCACCACCACCCTGCGCCTGGTGTTCGCGGCCATCATCCTCACGCTGGTCCTTCGGCCCTGGCGTGCACGCATCAGCAAGGAATCCCTCAAACCGCTGATCCTCTACGGCCTGGCCCTGGGCGGCATGAACCTGATGTTCTACATGTCCCTGCGCACCATCCCGCTGGGCATCGCCGTCGCCCTCGAATTCACCGGCCCCCTGGCGGTGGCGCTGTTCGCTTCGCGCCGCGCCATCGACTTCATCTGGATCGGCCTGGCAGCCCTGGGCCTCTGGCTCCTGCTGCCGCTGGGGAAGACGGGAGGCCACCTGGACCTGACGGGCATGGCCTACGCCCTTGGCGCAGGCGTCTGCTGGGCGCTGTACATCCTCTACGGCGCCAAGGCCGGCAGCGACCACGGCATGCAGGGCGCGGCCCTCGGCGTGCTGGTGGCGGCCATCTTCACGGCGCCGATCGGCATCGCCCATGCAGGCGTCGACCTGCTGCGCCCGGAACTGTTGCCCATAGCGCTGGGCGTCGCCCTGCTCTCCACGGCCATCCCCTACACCCTGGAAATGGTCGCCCTGACCCGCCTGCCGACACAGACCTTCGGCACTTTGATGAGCATCGAGCCCGCATTCGGCGCTCTTTCCGGGCTGATCTTCCTCGGCGAGCACCTGTCGCTGCTGCAGTGGCTGGCGATCTTCTGCATCATCCTCGCGTCCGTCGGCTGCACCGTCACGGCGCCACCGCGCCAGCCGTCCCAGCCCCTGGTGCCAGCCGACTAATCCGGGCATTTCCGCTGATTTTCCTCTTGCGGAGAACGGGTGATTCTCCGCAGGCTATAGCGATCCGGACCGCGTCTTACAGGTACCCCAATGAACAGACTTCCCTATGTCGCCACCGGCTGCCAGCCGGTGAACTGGCAGCTGGACCAGATCGTCAGCGACTTGCGCGACGCCCGCGCCCAATGGCGTAGCCGGCACGGCCGCCTGCAGGACCGTGGCGGCCGCGAACTGCCCTCCCGCGTCACCGTCGGTCACATCATCGAAGCCCTGTCCGGTGCCCTCTTCCCCATGCGCCTCGGCCCAGCCGACCTGCGCGAAGAGAGCGAGGACTTCTACGTCGGCCATACCCTGGATGTGGCGCTCAACGCCCTGGCCGGTGAAGTGCGCCGCGAACTCTCCTATACCGCGCGCCACAACGGTGCCAGTGGCGATGACATCGCCTGCCAGGCCATCGAGATCGTCAAGGGATTCGCCGCCACCCTGCCCAAGCTGCGGGTGCTGCTGGATACCGACGTGCTGGCCGCCTTCCAGGGCGACCCGGCGGCGCGCAGCGTGGATGAAGTGCTGATCTGCTATCCGGGCGTGCACGCGGTGATCCACCACCGCCTGGCCCACTATTTCTACAAGGCCGGCCTGCCGCTGCTGGCGCGGATGATCGCCGAGATCGCCCACTCCGCCACCGGCATCGACATCCACCCCGGCGCGCAGATCGGCAAGAGCTTCTTCATCGACCACGGCACCGGCGTGGTGATCGGCGAGACCGCGATCATCGGCGAGCGGGTGCGCATCTACCAGGCGGTGACCCTCGGCGCCAAGCGCTTCCCGGCGGACGAGGAAGGCAACCTGCAGAAGGGCCAGCCTCGCCACCCGATCGTCGAAGACGACGTGGTGATCTACGCCGGCGCGACCATCCTCGGCCGCATCACCATCGGCAAGGGCTCCACCATCGGCGGTAACGTCTGGCTGACCCGCAGCGTGCCGGAAGACAGCAACATCACCCAGGCTAACCTGCAGAACGAAAGCGGGGTTTGACGTTGTGGGGGCGAATTCATTCGCAATTGAAATCGCTCCCACAGAGGCTCGGTACCCACATTTCCCCCCTCACCCCAGCCCTCTCCCTCAGGGAGAGGGGGCTGACGGTGCAGGACTGAAAGATCGTGCCAACAGTAGGGTGGAAATCGCTTTTCATTTCCACCAACAAAAAACGGCCCCATCAGGGGCCGTTTTTCATTGCGCGCTCAGCTCAACGCAGCTTGTCCACCATCGCCGCGATCACCGACAGCACATCCTTGCCCAGGCGCTTGGAACGTTCGCCGTTCCAGGCGGTACGCGGGTGCGGGTTGTCGTCGTGGTCCTTGAACGGCATCTCGATGGTGAAGGACAGGCAGTCGAAGGCCATACCCACCGCATTGCACGCCAGGGTGGTGTTGGCCTTGCCCGGTTCGTCGCGGGGATAGCCGAACGCCGTCTGGAACTCCGCCCCCATTTCCACCAGGCGCTGGCGGAACTCGCTTTCCAGGGCTTCCAGGCGCGGCGTGTAACCGGGGTTGCCTTCGCAGCCGGCGGTGAACACGTGAGGGATTTCCTCGTCGCCATGGATGTCGAGGAACAGGTCCACGCCCACCTTGCGCATCTGCTGCTGGACGAAGAACACCTCCGGGGTCTCGGTGTCGTCGGCCGACTGCCAGGCGCGGTTGAGGTCCTTGCCGGCGACGTTGGTCCGCAGGTGGCCACGGAAGGCGCCGTCCGGGTTCATGTTCGGCACCAGGTAGAGGTCGGCCTTGGCCAGCAGCGCGTCGATCTCGGCATCTCCCTCCTTCGACAGGCGCTCGACCACCCCTTCCATGTACCACTCGGCCATGTGTTCGCCGGGGTGCTGCTGGGCGATGATCCAGACCTTGCGCTGGGCGTTCGGGTTGCGGCTGACGCGCAGCAGCGGAATCTCGCGACCCTCGATGCTCTTGCCCACCGCCACCACTTCGGCGCCGGTCTTGTCCAGGGCTTCGCTGATGAGCCAGTCGTGACGGGCGCGGCTGTAGGGCTCGAAATAGGCGAACCAGATCTGCTCGTGGGTGGGCTCAAGGGCAAAGTGCAGGCCCTTGTCGTCGAAACTGCTGGGCACACGGAACCAGTTGACCTGGTCGTAGGACGCGGTGGCGTTGTAGCCGGTCCAGGCGTGGCTGTAGGCGGACTGCCCGGCGTTGGTCAGGCTGAAGCCGTGGCGCTGGCCGGGGGTCATGCCCTCGACCTTGAAGTGGAACCACTGGAAGTGGTGGCTCTTCAGGTCCGGCCGCATGGCCAGCAGCACCTGCTGCGGGTTGCTGGCGTCAATCACTTCGATATTGCCGCTGTCGAAGTCCGAGCTGATCTTCATGAATACCTCAGGGGCTCTTTTTTTCACGGTACGAACAGCATCGCAGGTCGCGCCGTGCGGGAAAATCGTCGGGGCGACATCGACGGACAGCCGGTGCCCCGTATGGAGGTTATTCGCCTCGGTCTTCCAGGCGGGCAAGGCGTGCTTCCAGGTCCGCGACCCGCGCTTCCAGCTCTTCGATGCGGGCATCGGCAGCGGCGCGCGCCTCGCCACCCCGCTCCGGCTGGCTGGCGCGGGCCTCCAGCAGGGCCTCGAGGTCGGCCGGCTCGCCCATCAGGTGCATGTAGCGGTCTTCGCGCTGGCCGCCCTGGCGCGGCATCAGGACTGCCAGACCACGGCCGATGAGGCGTTCGAGCTGGTGGCGGACGTCTTCGGTGTCGTCGAAATCGGCCATGCGGTTGCTGCGGGTCAGCAGCTCGCCCAGGGTCTGCGGGCCGCGCAGGAGCAGCAGGCCGATGAGGATCAGCTGCGGCTGCACCACTTCCAGGGCCTTGTCCGCGCGCTGCTCCCAGCGGTCGGCGCGGCTGCCCATCACCAGCTTCACCAGGCCACGCGACTCCAGGTTGCGCAGCGACTGGCCGGCCTGGCCGGGAGTGACGTTCATCACCGGCTCACGGCTGGTCTTCTGGTTGCTGGCCAGTACCAGGGCGTTGAGGGTCAGCGGGTAGGACTCGGGGGTGGTGGCCTGCTTCTCGATCAGGCTGCCGAGGAGCCGGGCCTCGATGGCGTTGAGCGGAGCGTCGGCGAACTGGGCATGGATCTCGGTGGACATAGCACTATCCGTCTGCTGAAAAGTGCCACTAGCCTAGTCTCCGCCGGCTAGCGAGAAAAGCGCTGCACCAGGAAGTCGATGAAGGCCCTCACCTTGGCGGGCAGCCGGCGCCCCGGCGGGCACACCGCGTAGATCTGCGAAGCGGGCAGCGGAAAGTCCTGCAACACCTCCACCAACCGGCCGCTGGCGAGATTTTCCTCCAGCAGAAAGCGCGGTAGCGACACCAGCCCGAGGCCATCCATCGCCGCCTGCACCAGCACCTCGCCATTGTTGGCGATCAATCTGGGCCGCACCGTCACCGAACGCCATTCACGCCCCATGAGGAACTGCCACTGGCTGCTGTTGGCGCGGTTCTTGTAGCCCAGGCACTGGTGTTCGCGCAGGTCGTCGGGCACGTGCGGGGTGCCGTGTTCGGCGAGGTAGGCGGGGCTGGCGCAGATGGCGTGCGGGCAAGGCCCTAGCTCGCGCGCCACCAGGGTGGAATCCGGCAGGCGGCCGATGCGCAGCGTGAGGTCGTAGCCTTCGTTGACCAGGTCCACGTAGCGGTCGTTCAGGTCCAGCTCCACCTCGAGACCTGGATGGGCCTGCATGAACTCGTTGAGCGCCGGCGACAGGTACTTGAGCCCGAACGACATGGGCGCGGCCAGTCGCAGGCGTCCGCGCAACTCGCTCTGCAGGCTGCGGGTTGCCTCCTCGGCTTCGGTCAGGTCGCGAAGGATGCGCTGGGTGCGCTCGAAGTAGTCCATCCCGGTCTCGGTCAGGCTGAGGCGCCGGGTGGTGCGATTGAACAGCCGGCACTCCAGGTGCCGCTCCAGCGCACTCATGCGCCGGCTGACCACTGATTTTGCGATGTTCAAGCGCTGCGCGGCCGCCGAGAAGCCGCCGGTCTCGACCACGACCACGAATACCCGCATGTCTTCGAACAGGTTCATCGCTATCCGCCTGTGAGGAACGAGTGGCCGTTATCACAGGTTTAGCGGATTTGGGCATTGGCATTTGTTAAGGCACTTTGTGCTCTGTGGGAGCGATTTCAATCGCGATGCGAATCGCAGATTCGCCCCACTGTCGTACCAAGGGCCGCTGCGCGGCCATTCGCGAATGAATTCGCTCCCACAATTGGCATTCGCATTGGCAAGACGCGCATTCGCGGGCCGAAATCTTGTAGGGGCGAATTCATTCGCCAAGCAGGCCGAAGGTCTGCGCTTGAATGCCATGGGGGCAGCTTCGCTTCCCTTGGCGAATGAATTCGCCCCTACAGAAGTAGAATCCCTCTGGAAGAGCTCCCGCTACAGAACCACCACCCTCCCCTCCACCACCCTCACCGGCACTGGTTCCAGCCGGCTGCCTTCACAGGGGCCTTCGATGCAGTGGCCGTCCTCGAAGCGGAACAGGGCGCTGTGGTGGGCGCACATCAGCACCTGGCTGCGATAGGTGCAGAACTCGCCGGGGCGGAAGTCCAGCGGCACCGAGAAATGCGGGCAGCGATTGCGATAGCCCCACACCTCCTCGCCACGGCGCACCAGTACCAACGGCAACGCCTTGCCCTCCAGCTCGGCGTCCAGGGCCAGGGCGCCACCGTCGGCGATGGCGTCCAGCGCGCAGAGCGGGTTCATCCCCGCAGCTCCGGGTTGCCCAGGCCCCAGTTCCAGGGGCGGATCTCGATGTGCTCGAACAGCCCGGCAAGTACGTAGGGGTCGTCGCCGAGAAAGGCCTGCACCTCGGCCAGGCTCATCGCCTCCACCACCAGCAATGTGCCGTTCATGCGGCCATTGCTGTGGTCCAGCGTCGGACCGCCGAGGCGCACCACAACCCGGTGCGGATAGGGATTGCGCAGGTGTTCGCGATGAGCCGGACGCACCTGGTTGCGCAGGCTGATCTGGTTCGGCTTGTCGGTGGCGAAGACGGCGAAGTACTGGCTCATCAGGCTGCTCGCTCCAGCACGAAGTCGTAGCTGGCCAGGCGGAAATCACCGTCGAAGCCGAATTGCGCCGCCAGCGGATGGTTCGCCTGGCACGGCTGGTAGACCACCTTGAGGGAGTCCTTGACGCCGAACACCACGTCCGAGTCCAGGTACGGATCGTCATGGTTGAACAGGTGGGTGACCAGGGTGCGCTGACCGGACGCCATGACCATGAAGTGCAGGTGCGCCGGCCGCCAGGGGTGGCGGTCGCTGGCTTGCAGCAGGCGCCCCACCGGGCCATCGGTGGGAATGGGATAGCTCACCGGCAAGGTGGTGCGAATGGCGAAACGACCCTCCGCGTCGGTGCGATAACGCCCGCGCAGGTTGGTCAGGGGCTGCTCCGGGTCCTGCCCGGAATACATGCCGTTCTCCGCGGTCTGCCAGACATCCAGCACCGCATTGGCGATGGGTTCGCCCACCGCATCCAGTACCCGCCCCTGCACCAGGGCCGGTTCGCCCGGAGTGAAGGCCATGTTCTCGCCGTGGCCACGCTCCGGCATGCCGGCGATGTAGAACGGCCCGAACACCGTGGTTTCGGTCGCCGACTCGCAGGCACGGTGATTGATGGCGTCCACCAGCATGGACAGGCCGATCACATCCGAGAGCAGGATGAATTCCTGGCGCACGGTGCCGTCGCACTTCTTGCCGGTATCGGTGAGAAAGCGGATGCCTTCCAGCCATTCGTCCTCGGTCAACTCCACCTCGCTGGCGAACGCGTGGAGATGCCGAACCAGGCTCTGCACCACCTGGCGCAGGCGCGGGTTGGGCGTGTTGGCGAAGGCGGCAACCGCCTGGGCGGAAATCTTCGCTTCGTTAGTCGGGATGTTGTTCATCTTGTGTTCCCGTGAGTCCAGGTTTGCTGATCCGTAGGGTGCGTCGTGCGCACGAGAAAGCGCGTGCGCGGGAACTGGTGCGCGCGGCGCACCCTACGAGCGACGTCAGGCCGGTGGCAGGCCCTGCCAGGCGCGCACGAGCATGGCTTCGATGGCGTCCTGCTCGAACGGGCGTGGGTTGTAGTAGGGGCTGGAGCAGGCGATTACCGCCGTCTCCGCCGGGCCTTCCTCGGGCAGGCCGATCTCGGCCAGGGAGGCCGGGATTCCCAGCTTGCGGTTCAGGGCGAACAACAGCGGCCCCACCTCCTCCGCCTCCTTGCCCCCCAGCGCACGGGCGGCGCGACGCAGCGGCTCGGCGGCAGCCTCGCGGTTGTAGTGGGCGGCATGGGGCAGCACCACTGCATGGGCCTGGGCATGGGGCAGATTGAAGGTGCCGCCCAGGGTGTGGCAGAGCTTGTGGTGGATGGCCATGCCCACCGAGCCCAGGCAGATGCCGGCCAACCAGGCCCCGTAGAGCGCGCGGCTGCGGGCTTCGGCGTCTTCCGGGTTGACGACCACGCCCGGCAGGGACTCGGCCAGGGCGCGAATCGACTCTTCCGCCATCAGCGTGATGATGGGGTTGGCGTCCTGGGCATAGAGCGCCTCCACCGCATGGGCCATGGCGTTCATGCCGGAGCAGGCGGAGATGGCCGTGGGCAGGCTCAGAGTCAGCTGCGGGTCGTAGACCACGGTCTTCGGCAGCACGCGGAAATCGCGCCCGGTTTTCTTCAGGCGGTTCTCGGTGAGGCCGTAGATGGGGGTCATCTCGGAGCCGGCATAGGTCGTCGGCACCGCCAGGATCGGCAGGCCGGACTCCAGTGCGATGGCCTTGCCAAGACCGATGGTGGAGCCACCGCCGATGGCAACGCAGCAGTCGGCGCCAAGCCGGACCGCCTCTTCACGCGCGGCTCGGGCCACTTCCACCGGCACATGCATCACCGCCTGCGGATAGACCCCGGCGGCGCGCTCGCCAAGGATGCCCGCCACCCGCTCGCCCAAGTGGCGCTGTTCCGGCGTGGTGAGGATCAACGCGCGGCGGGCGCCGAGCTTGTCCAGTTCCTCGGCCAGCAAGTCCAGCTTGCCCCAGCCGAACACCACGCGGGATGCCAGGCCCTGGTAGATGAAAGGATTCATGGTCGACCTCAACGCTTGAAATGGGGCGGAATCTTCGCGTCCACGTTGACCCACACGGAGCGGGCCTCGGTGTAGTCGTGGATGGCCTCGAAGCCCATCTCACGGCCATAGCCCGACTGGCCGACACCGCCGAAGGGGCTGCCGGGGCTGACGCGCTTGTAGCAGTTGATCCAGCACATGCCCGCGTGGATGTTCGCCGCCATGCGGTGAGCACGCTGCAGGTCGCGGGTCCACAGACCGCTGCCCAGGCCGTACTGGGTGCCGTTGGCGATTGCCAGAGCTTCGTCATCCGTGGAGAAGCGCAGCACAGTGACGAACGGGCCGAACACCTCTTCCTGGGCCACGCGGTGATCCGGCTGGGCTTCGACCACAGTCGGCTCGACGTAGTAGCCATCGGCGAGCGCCGGATCGCTGGGTGCCTTGCCGCCGGTAAGTATGCGGCCACCCTGGGCGCGGGCGATGTCCACATAGTCCATCACGCGGTCGCGGTGCTGGGCGGACGTCAGTGGGCCCATTTCAGTGTTCGGGTCCAGCGGGCTGCCCAGGCGGATGGAGCGCGCCAGGCCGATGAAACGTTCGAGGAATTCGTCAGCAATGCGCTCGTGGAGAATCAGCCGCGAACCGGCGATGCAGGCCTGCCCCTGGTTATGGAAGATCGCCCAGGCGGCGCCATTCACGGCGGCGTCCAGATCGGCGTCCTCGAAGACGATGTTGGCGCCCTTCCCGCCCAGCTCCAGCTGTACCCGCTTGAGGTTGCCCTGGGAGGCTTCGACGATGCGACGGCCGGTGGCGGTGGAGCCGGTGAAGCAGATCTTGCCCACGTCCTCGTGCTCGGCCAGGCGCTGGCCGGCGGTGTGGCCGTAACCCGGCACCACGTTGACCACGCCGTCGGGGAAGCCAACTTCCTTCATCAGCTCGGCGATGCGCAGAGTGGACAGCGGGGTGATCTCCGACGGTTTGATCACCACCGTGTTACCGGCGGCGAGCGCCGGGCCCATCTTCCAGCTGGTGAACATCAGCGGGAAGTTCCACGGCACGATCTGGCCGACCACGCCGATAGGTTTGCGCTGCACGTAGTTGAGGAAACCGGCTTCCACCGGGATCACCGCCCCTTCGATCTTGTCGGCCATGCCGCCGAAGTAGCGGAAACAGGCGGCGGTGCGCGGGACATCGAGGCCGCGGGAGTCGCGAATTGGATGGCCGGTGTCCAGGGATTCCAGCTGCGCCAGTTCTTCTGCCTGTTCCTCGATCTTGTCCGCCAGTTTCAGCAGCAGGCGACCGCGCTCGGCGCCCGACAGTGCGGCCCAGGCCGGAAAGGCGCGCTTGGCCGCGGCAACAGCCAGGTCCACGTCCTCGGCTTCAGCGGCAGCGATATGGGTGATCAATGAGCCGTCATGGGGCGACAGGACTTCGATCGTCCCGCCCTTCTGGGCCGGCACGAAGCGGCCATCGATGAAGAGTTGGTTCTGCATAAAAAAGCTCTCCGGGCGCCGTGACCAGGCACGGCGCCCATATGTGGCATGAATTGCCCACCTCTCCCCTCAGGGGAGAGGGGCGCTGGGAGTCAGAACTCCACCGGGTACGGCGGCAGCTCACCGCTCTCGTAGCGTTGCGGCAGGTTCGGCGTGGCGTTCTCCCACACCAGCAGCATGGAGCGCTTGGTGGAGTAGCCCTGGTGGCGGATGTCCGCGGGCATGGCGCAGATGTCGCCCGGACGCATGGTGATGCGGGCACGCGGGGCGCCGTCGTCCTTGTCGGCGACGTCCCAGATGATTTCGTCGGAGAGTTGCAGGAACCACTCCACGCGGTCGTTGCCGTGGAACACCGGGAGGATGAATTCCTCGGTGGTCGGGCAGAACAGGCTGGCCTTGCACACCGAGCTGACCGAGGGGTTCCAGGTCACGTCGGAGCGGGACAGGTACTTGTACAGGTTGAAGGCATGCAGCTCGCCTTCGAAGCCTTCGGCGGCGTGGATTTCCGGCTCGTCCTGGGGCACGTCGGCGAACTGGCGGTTCACCGGCAGGTCGTTGCGCAGCGGCGAGTCATCCGGCAGGCCGGGCATCCGGCGGGTGGCGACGCGGAAGCGTTCGATGGCCTCGATGTTGTCGCCGTTCTTGCGACCGAAGGCGCTGCCGGTTTCTTCCGGCGCGGCGAAGGGGTCGAAGCCGGCATTGGTCCAGTCACGCAGGATGGCCTTGAACGTGGCCATGATCTTCGGCGTTTCGAACTGCTCGGTGTAGTCGACGCCCGCCTCGCGCAGCACGCCGTTGAAGGTGCCGGCATAGAGGTCGACCTTGCCGTAATGGTTGCGGGTGCCGATCACCTCGTCGAAGTTCACCCAGCCGTAGAAGAAGCCCCAGGCCACATCGCGCATGGTGGCGCGCAGGAAGGCGTCGGCGGGGATCAGGTGCGAGCGCTCCTGGCCCTTGGCCGGCCACTGGATGCGCGCGAAGTATTCATCGCGGGAAAAGGTGAAGGCGCCCAGCTTGAAGCTGCGGTAGCCGGTAATGGAGTCAGGCAGGCTGGCTTCGACTTCATCGGCGGCGAAGCTGGCGGAGGTGTCGAGGGTTTCGAGCATGGCCATGGTGGATGTCCTCTTGTTCTGGTCGTCGGTCGGGGCTGTCACTTCAGGCAGATGTCTGCCCACTTCTCCACCGACAGCGGTCCCTTGATGGTCTGCAGCAGGAGTACCGAAGGCTGCGCGCTTTCGAAGCGGTAGGCGCAGGCGGCCGGTAACAGGGCCTGGTGACCGCGCTTGAGCAGGACGTAACCCATCGGGCGGCCCTTGGGCTGCTCACCGGCCAGGTGAGTGCCTTCGCCGTCACCCAGTGGCTCGTCCAGCTTGAGGAAATCCACCCGCACTTCGCCGTCCACCGAGATGGCGAATTCATCGTGGGCGGCGGTGTACCAGGGAGAGGTGCCTTCGGCACGCAGGGTCTCGATGACGTAGCCAAGGTTCAGGCCGACCACCACCTTTTCATAAGGAGCGGATCGACTGGCGACGTCGAAGATGTTGGAGAAGGCGTAGTGGCGAGCTTCGCCCTGGATGATCTCGATCGACCCAATGCGATGGTCGTCGAGCGAGCCGAAGACGGTACGGAAAGCGGCAGTGCTCATCTCATTCACCGTTTGTTGTTGTAGTGGGTGAGTGAACGTTACGAGCGACGCCGACAACCAACAATTCCAGGGCGGACGACAACAGTGTTTGCAAAACGCGAACAGTACCGCAGCAGCTCTGGAACAGCGCTTTCAGCCAGAACGGCGAGCTAACCGGCGCAGAAAAAGATGCAACTGTGGCAACGATGGAGGGACTCTATCGCGCAGATTGATCGAACTAATCGATTATACCAATTCATGGAAATAGCCTTTCCATTCGGCGTAATAACGCCCAAATAAAACGCCTAACTCTTTGTTTTTAATAGATCACACATAACTATTACTGACGTCGATGGTAATCATCACGCAGCATCACTTCTTCATCGAAATCACATCAGTAACATGGGCCCCGTAGACAAATTTCAACCCTCACCGAGGTGCC
Source organism: Pseudomonas sp. BN515 (assembly GCF_029873155.1). Taxonomy (NCBI): domain Bacteria; kingdom Pseudomonadati; phylum Pseudomonadota; class Gammaproteobacteria; order Pseudomonadales; family Pseudomonadaceae; genus Pseudomonas; species Pseudomonas sp. BN515. The sequence continues at coordinate 43,108 of NZ_SSOH01000014.1, forward strand.
CGAAAATGAAGAAGCAAATCCTTGCCAGCCTGTTCATCGCCAGCCTGTCCGCCACTGCTTTCGCCCTGCCCCAGGGTGCCGTTGTCGCTGAAGGTGGTTCCGACCGCACCAGCATCCACCGCGTAGCCGAAGGTGGCGCTGACCGTACCGGTGCCAACCGTATCGCTGAAGGCGGTGCCGACCGTACTGGCGCCAACCGTATCGCTGAAGGTGGTGCCGACCGCACTGGCGCAAACCGCATCGCTGAAGGCGGTGCCGATCGCACTGGCGCCAACCGCATCGCTGAAGGCGGTGCCGATCGCACTGGCGCCAACCGTATCGCCGAAGGCGGTGCAGACCGCACTGGCGCCAACCGTGTCGCTGAAGGTGGCTCCGACCGCACCGGTGCCAATCGTGTCGCTGAAGGTGGTGCCGACCGCACTGGCGCCAACCGTGTCGCCGAAGGTGGTGCCGACCGTACTGGCGCCAACCGCATCAGCTGATCCCGGAGCACCGTTCAGAGGCGGGCAATCACGATGTATGCAAACCCTCGAAAGGCAGAAGGCGCCACTTGTGGCGCCTTCAGTCTATTTGGGAAACAGGAATACGAGTAACCAGCGCGCGGCCTTGCCTGTGGGAGCGATTTCAATCGCGACGCAGACCGCAGGTTCGCCTTTCAGCTTCCCTTCCCGGCACCTGGCTGAAGGCCAGACCCTGCGCAACGCTCAACCGCCGGTGCGCACGGTGCACCCTACCCCCACCTCCGTCCCCCCCGGTACATGGCTGCCCGTAGGGTGCGCTGCGCGCACCGATTCCGGGGCCGGCCCCGCGCGACACCCAACCGCCGCCCCTACTTCACCAGGCTCAGGCGCTTGTCGGTGAACACGCAGATCACCCCCGCCTCGTTGTACATGACCGGGTGATTGAAGTCGCAATACGCCGCCGCCACGCTCAGCGGCAGGGACTGGTTGACCGCCTTGCCCGCCTTGAACCAGGACATCTGTCCGGACTTGCACAGCTTGGCCTCGGCATCGGTGCTGTAAGTGCAGAGCACCGCCTGGTCGATGGGTTCCTCTTTCATGCAACCAACCAGCGGCAAGGCCGCCAGGCCAACGAGCGCGAGTTTTTTCAAAGGGGTCATGGATAGCTCCGTAGTGGGATGATCCGCCGAATCTGCGGACCCAGGGCCTTTGATCCATGGCCCCGTGCCAGGTTCCGCGGCAGGATCAGGTATAGCCGGTGTACAGCAGCATTCCCCAGGACATCAGGAAGATCGCTGCCAGTCCAACCAGATAATAGACACCCGCCAGCAACAGCCTGGTGGCGAGTGGGCGGGGTGAGTCGTGGATCAGCGGAAGCGCCGAAATGGCCGGCACCAGGAACATGCCGAAGGTGCTCAGACTGGAGTTGAACAACCAGTTGATCTGGAAGAATTCGTGAAGCAACTGGGCGAGGAAGATGAACAGCACAGGGGACCAGACCGGAGCGACCAGTAACAGGGCCTCCACCGGATCCCGAAAAGGATGCTTCTGCTCGCTATGGACGCCCATTTCGCCCCCTGTTCAGGTGGCCCAAGGTTCTTTTGAAACATTTTGTGTGAGGCTAGCCAAGCCTGCATCCAGTGCAAGCCCACGCCGGCTGTAGCCGACATCCTGCCGCCCGGCGGTCATGGCCGGCACAGGGTCTATAGTCGTTGGAGGTCTTTTTTGTCCGTTCAACGCCCTACCGGAGACCCGTCATGGATACCAGCCATCATTCTCTCAGCGCTCTTTTCGACCAACTCGGCCTGCCTTCCGACAAGAGCGGGATAGACCGCTTCGTCACCAGCCACCGCCTGGCGGTGGGTCAGCCCCTGCCCGATGCACCGTTCTGGAACAATGCTCAGTCCGCCTTCCTGCGCGACGCCCTGCTGGAGGATTCCGACTGGGCCGAGGAAGCCGACGAACTGGCGGTGCTCCTGAGCAAATGAGCGGAACGCAAAAAGGCGGCCACAGGGGCCGCCTTTTTCATGCCGCGGATCAGAAATCCTGGACCGTTGGCCGCAGTACCACTTCGCTGATGTCCACGTCGGCCGGCTGTTCGATGGCGTAGGCGATGGCCCGCGCCACGGACTCGGCCGGAATGGCCATCTTGTAGAACTCGCCCAGGGCCTGGCTGCTTTCCTCGTGGGAGCTGCCGTGCTTCAGCTCGGAGTCCACTGCGCCGGGGGAGATCACCGTGGTACGGATGCTGCCACCGACCTCATGGCGCAAACCTTCGCTGATGGCGCGTACCGCGAACTTGGTGGCGCTGTAGACCGTACCACCCGGGCTGAACACCTTGATCCCGGCCACGGAGGCGACGTTGATGAAATGCCCGCTACCCTGCTTGCGGAACAGCGGCAGCGCCGACGCCACGCCGTGGAGTACGCCCATGACGTTGATATCGAACATGCGCGACCACTCGTCGACCTTGACCTCGTCCATGGGCGCGATGGCCATCAGACCGGCGTTGTTCACCAGCACATCGACACGGCCAAAGCGCTGGACCGCGCCTTCGATCAGCGCAGCCACCTGGCTGGCGGAGGTGACGTCGGTGGCGATGGCCAGGGCTTCGCCGCCAGCGGCTTCGATTTCGGCGACCAGGCCTTGCAGGCGCTCGACCCGACGCGCACCGAGTACCACCTTGGCGCCCAGGGATGCCAGGTGGCGGGCGGTGGCTTCGCCCAACCCGCTGCTGGCACCGGTAATGACCACGACCTTGGTGGAAATGTTGTTGCTCATGAGGGCACTCCCAGGAAGCCCGGAGTCGGGATGAATCCGGTAACTGGGCGCCAGTATCGGGAAGGTATTGCCGACACTGAATGGAATAGTCAGGATTTTGAAATTCCACAAAATGGAACACCGAACATGTTCAATCGCATCGAACTGCTGCGCATCCTCTGTGTCGCCGCGGAAACCCCGAGCTTCCGCGAAGCCGCTACCCGCCTGGGTGCCTCACCGCAAACCGTGACCCGCGCCATCAAGGACCTCGAAGACCAGTTCGGCGAACCGCTGTTCCACCGCAGCACCCGCCATGTGCAGATCACCGTCTTCGGCGAGCGTCTCGCCAGCCAGGCACGCGAAGCCCTGGCCGGCCTGGATCAGCTGTTCCAGCAACATGGCGGCAAGCGCGAAGAGGAGTTGGCCGGGCGCGTGGGCATCGCCGCGCCCCGTTCGGTCGGGCGGCGCTTCCTGCTTCCCGTGCTGGCGCAGATCGCCCGCGAGCATCCGCGCATCCATTTCGACATGCGCCTGTCCGACCAGCTCACCGATTCGGTCGAGCAGCAGATCGACCTCGGCGTACGCATCGGCTTCATCCGCGACCGTCGCTACATCGCGCGGGCAGTTGCGCAGATTCCGCTACTGGTGGTGGGCACTCCGGAACTACTGCAGCGCCATGGCGCGCCGAAATCGCTGGACGATCTACACCAGTTGCCCACCACTGCGCTGATCGACAACAACACCGGCCGTGTCTGGCCCTGGATGTTCGCCAACGGGCAACAGATCCAGCCGGCCAACGCCGCGTTCTGCACCGACGACCAGGAAAACGAAGTGGAGGCCGTACTGGCCGGCATCGGCTTCGGCCAGTTGCCCATCTACCTGGCCGAACCGCACCTGCGTGCGGGCCGTCTGGTGCCCGTTTTACAGGACCAGGCGCCGCCGCCCTGGGAGATGTTCATCTACCGCCCGCAGCAGGGCCCCGTACCGTCCCGGGTGAGGCTGGTGCACGACTTGCTGGTGCAGCACCTGTCCGATCCGGCCTTTGTGCCGCAGGGCTGACTGGACAGGATGAATTCGGAAATCTTGTAGGAGCGAGCTTGCTCGCGCAGGATCGGCACAGACTGTTCGCGAGCAAGCTCGCTCCTACGACTTTGGCAGTAAGCCAGGGCAGCGGATCAAGGTCACGTCATGCCATCGACGGGAATGATGTTCACCATCACCCCCTTTCAATTCCGCGCTGGATGCACCGGCGTCACTATCGCTCCATCGGCCTTGCGGCCAACCGGAACGAGATCAACGCCATGTCTGCCGACCCTCGAATCAGCGACAGCCTGTACCAGGTCACCCACGTGACCCTCGACGAACTCCGCCTGCACTTCGAAACCGAAGTGGTGGTCAGCCTGGATGACGGCCGCCTGGCCGTGCGCGAGGCCCCGACTCCAGTGGCGGAGCGCAAGGCCCTGCGCGAACTGATCTACGCCAGCCAGGCCGCCTGATTCCCTCGGCAGCCTGTATCAGGCCTGCTGCACCTGCCGAGGCAGCGGCAGCTTGTAGATGCGCTGCCCCACGGCCGCATAGATCGCATTGGCCACTGCCGGCGCGATGGGCGGCACGCCCGGTTCCCCTACCCCGGTTGGCGCTTGCGCCGATGGCACGATGTGCACCTCCACCACCGGCATCTCGTTGATCCGCAGCACCTGGAAATCGTGGAAGTTGGATTGCTCGACCACGCCCTCCTTCAAGGTGATGGCGCCGTGCAGCGCAGCCGCCAGGCCGTAGCCGATCCCGCCTTCCATCTGCGCGCGGATCACATCCGGATTGACCGCCAGGCCGCAATCCACCGCACAGACCACCCGGTCCACCTTGAAGCTTCCGTCCGCCTTGACCGTCACCTCCGCGACCTGGGCGACGAAGGAGCCGAACGACTCGTGCACGGCAATTCCGCGGCCACGCTTTTCGCCCTCCGCTCCCGGCTTCAACGGCTGGTCCCAGCCGGCTTTCTGCGCGGCCAGCTCCAGCGCACCGAGATGGCGCGGCTTCTTGCCCAGCAGTTCGTGACGGTACGCGTAGGGGTCCTTGCCGGCAGTGGTGGCCGCCTGGTCGACCAGGGTTTCCACCGCATAGGCGGTATGGGTATGTCCCACTGAGCGCCACCATTGAACCGGGACGCTGATGTCATCCGGCGTATGCAGCTCCACCTGCAAGTTAGGCACCGCGTAGGACAGGTTGGCCGCTCCCTCGACCGACGTGTGGTCGATGCCTTCCTTCACCATCGCCCCCTCGAAGGCCGTTCCCTTGAGGATGGACTGACCCACCACGCGCTGGTGCCAGCCCTGCAACTTGCCTTCGCTATCCAGCGCCAGGCGGGCACGGTGCAGATAGGCAGGGCGGAAGAAACCGCCGTGGGTGTCATCCTCGCGGGTCCAGACCAGTTTCACCGGCACCTCGTGCCCCTTGGCTCGGGCCGCCTTGGCGATGGCCACGGCCTCCAGCAGGTAATCCGACTGCGGATTGGCACGACGGCCGAAACTGCCGCCGGCGTAGAGCTGGGTCAGGCTGACCTTCTCCACCGGAATGCCCAGGTACTTGGCAATGGCCAGTTGGTCCACCGTCTGGAACTGCTCGCCGTTCCACACATCGCACTGGCCGGCGGAAATCTTCACCAGGCAGTTCATCGGTTCCATGGCGGCGTGGGCCAGATAGGGGAACTCGTAGTCGGCCTCGATCAACTTGGCCGGTTGCGCCAGGGCTGCCGCAATGTCGCCCTGCTTGCCGGCGATCAGCCCTTCCTTGCTCGCTGCCTCGCGGTAACGGGCGAAGATCTCCTCGCTGCCCAGCTTGAATGCCTTGCTTTCGTCCCACTCCACCACCAGGGCGTCACGCCCCTGGCGCGCGGCCCAGGTGTTCTTCGCCAGCACCGCCACACCGGCCCGGCCATGGGGCGTGTCCTTGAACTCCACCACCTCGACCACGCCGGGCACGGCCTTGGCCTTGCCCGCATCGACGGACTTCGGCACCCCGCCGAAACGCGGCGGGTAGGCGACCACCGCCACCAGCATGCCGGGCAGCTTGAAGTCCTGGGTGAAGGTGGCGCTGCCGTCGGTCTTGTCGGCGCTGTCCTTGCGAGACAGGCGCTCCTGGCCGATCAGCGTGAATTCCTTGGGCGATTTGAGCTTCACCTCGCTCGGCAGCGGCTGGTGCGCCGCGGCTTCGGCCAGTTCACCGAATCCGGCCTGCTTGCCGGATGCGGCATGGCTGACCACGCCCTTGCTCACGCTGATCTCCGCAGCCGGCACCTTCCATTGCTCGGCGGCAGCGGCCACCAGCATGGCGCGGGCGCTGGCACCCGCCTTGCGCATCTGCTCGAAGGAGTTGGCGATGGCCGAGCTGCCGCCGGTGCCCTGCATCGGGCCGAAGGCGAGGTTGTTGTAGAGCGCGGCGTTGGCTGGTGCGCCCTCGACGCGCACCTGGCTCCAGTCGGCATCCAGTTCCTCGGCCAGCAGGGTGGCCAGACCCGTGTAGGTGCCCTGCCCCATCTCCACATGCTTGGCGAGGATGGTCACGCTGCCATCTCCGGCGATACGGACGAAGGCGTTGGGCGCAAAGGGTTCGGCGGTGGCAGCCAGCGCTTCGCCACCCCGCAGCAGCGGTGCGAAGGCGATGCCGAGGGCGAAGCCGCCGCTGCCCTTGAGGAAGGTGCGCCGGCTGACATTGAGAATGCCGCTGGCCGCCCGGGTTTCGATTTCGAAGGTGCCCATGTCGATTCTCCTCAAGCCAGGGTGCCGGCGGCTTCATGGATGGCGGCGCGAATCCGCACGTAGGTGGCGCAGCGGCAGATATTGCCGCTCATGGCCGCGTCGATATCGGCATCGCTCGGTTTTGGATTGCCCCGCAACAGCGCAGTGGCGGACATGATCTGCCCGGACTGGCAGTAACCGCACTGCACCACGTCGAGCTTGCGCCAGGCGGCCTGCACGGCCTTGCCCACCGGGTCTTCGCTCACGGCCTCGACCGTGGTGATCTTCTTGCCCACCACCGCCGAAACCGGCGTGACGCAGGAGCGGGTCGCCTGGCCGTCGATATGCACGGTGCAGGCACCGCACAGGGCCATGCCGCAACCGTACTTGGTGCCCGTCAGATTGGCGACGTCGCGCAGGGCCCATAACAAGGGCATGTCCGCGGGCACGTCGAGTTCGTGGTCCTTGCCGTTCAGGTTGAGAGTAATCATCAGGCTCACCACCTCTGTCTGGATGGTTCAGGAAAAGCCGCTCGGCAACGCCGAGGGCATTCAGGATAAGGATGGTCCAGGGCGCCCCTGCCGGGGCGGTTTCACGCCGACTGGCGCAGGCGCGCAATGTCCCGCACGGGCGGTGCGCCGAACAGCCGGCTGTATTCGCGGCTGAACTGCGATGGGCTTTCGTAGCCCACCCGGCCGCCGGCGCTGGCGGCGTCCAGGGCTTCCACCAGCATCAGCCGGCGCGCCTCCTGCAGACGCAACTGCTTCTGGAACTGCAGCGGGCTCATGGCCGTCATCGCCTTGAAGTGGTGATGCAGCGCCGAGGCGCTCATGTTCACCTCGCTGGCCAGGCGCTCGATCTGCAGCGGCTGGTGAAAGTTCTTCCGCAACCAGTTCACCGCCCGGCCGATGCGGTGGCCCTGGGTGCCGCTGCTGGCGATCTGGCGCAGCTGCGCGCACTGCTCGCCGCGCAGCAGGCGGTAGAGAATCTCGCGGCGCACCAGCGGCGCTAGCGCGGGGATGTCTTCGGGGGTATCCAGCAGCCGCACCAGACGCAGCACGGCGTCCTGCAACGAATCGCCCAATCCGCTGACCGACAGGCAGCGCGGACAGGATTGCGGCACGGGCGTGGGAATCGGCAGCTCCATCAGCAGGGTGCTGATTTCCTTCGGGTCGAGTTCCAGACGCAGGCTGAGGAACGGCACCTCGGGGCTGGCCTCGGTGACCTGACCGATCACCGGCAGGTCAACGGACACCACCAGGTATTCCGACGGCCCGTAGTAATAGGTTTCGTCCCCCAGCAGTACTTTCTTGCGCCCCTGTACAACCAGGCCGAGGGCCGGCTCGTAAAGGCAGTGCAGCGGCTCGCTGGGCTGGGTGGCGCGATACAGGATGAGGCCCGGAATGGCAGTTTCCAGCAGGCCGCCCTGGCGGGTGAATCGTTCAATGATCCGCACCAGCTCCTGCTGCTGGCGCGCGACGGAGTCGGATTCCTGAGTGGCGAGGAATGCATGTGCATTCATGGTTTGGACCCTCGGGGAAGATGGGCCAACTCTACCCATGGCTTGCAGGCTCGTCTCGCGCTTGGCAGTGGTTCAGGAGGATCAGGCAATAATCCAGCAGGATTCGGCTATCGACCCGGCCGCCTCGCGCGGCACACTGCCCAACATTCCACAACAAGACAGATTCGGGGCGGACCCAACGGCCCGCCCCGCCTTCCTCAGTCGGCAACCTTCATCACCACACGCCCACCTGCCGGGCAGGTTTCCATGTGACGGTTGGCCTCGACGAAGTCCTCGAACGCGAATACGCGATCAATCGGAGGCTTCAACAGATGATCACGGGTCATCTGGTTGATATGGTCCAGCGCCCGCTTGACCGAAGCCTCATTAGCCTCGATGCCCAGCTCCGGAGAACCGGTGAAGTCGAGTACGCAATGACGATAGAACTGCAGATGTTTCTTGAACGCGGCGCAGGCCGGGAACGCGGTGTCGTTGCCGCCGTTGCAGCCATAGACCACCAGCTTGCCGCGCTGCGCGGCGACGTCGCCCAGAAGCTTCATCTGCTGGCCGGCGCACTGGTCCAGGACCACTTCGACGCCTTTGCCCTGGGTGAAGCGCTCGACTTCCAGGACCAGGTCCTGCTCTTCGGTGACGATGATCTTGTCGGCACCCAATTGCTTGAGGAAGGCACGGCTTTCCGGGTAGCTGGTGGAGGCGATGACCTTGGCACCCAGCGCCTTCGCGAGCTGTACCGTCTGCGGTGCCAGGCAGTGCCCGGCCTCGGTGACCAGGACGTGCTGACCAGGCTTCACGCCGCCCAGGTCGACCAGGGCGAAATAGGCCATCAGCAGTGCCGTGTAATGAATGCTGGCTTCCTCCGGCGTCAACGCGTCGGGATAGGCCACCAGGCCGCTACGCGGCATCAGGACCAGGTCGCCCCAGGCCGGATGCTGGCTCGGCGTACTGGCCGGGAAGCTGGCAACGGGCGTGCCGACGGCCAGGTCTTCAACGCCCTCGCCAACGGCTTCCACGATGCCGGCCATCTCGGAACCAAGGCCGGAAGGTAATTTCGCCGCCTGTTCGGCCGCCAGGTTCTGCCGCCAGAGCACGTCCCTCCAGCCCACACCCAGGGCCTGGGTACGCACCAGCACTTCACCCGGCCCCGGAACGGGGGTCGGCAGCTCATCCAGTTGGAGGACTTCAGGGCCTCCGAACTGATGGAAACGGATCATGCGGGACATCACATACCTCGCCTGTTGACTCTTCATAGCCACGGACTCTATCCGGGCTTTATCCACAAAACCACCCGCAGCCATTGATAGTTGTCATAAACGGCGATGATGTGAGCCTTGACGACCGGACCGGGGAATTGCACCTTTCACACATTAATTACGGATGATTCCATGAACCGGAACGACCTGCGAAGAGTTGACCTCAACCTTCTTATAGTGTTCGAGACGCTCATGCATGAGCGCAGCGTGACACGCGCAGCGGAAAAGCTCTTCCTCGGCCAGCCGGCGATCAGCGCGGCGCTGGCGCGACTGCGCACCCTGTTCGACGATCCGCTATTCGTCCGTACCGGCCGCAGCATGGAGCCCTCGGCGCGAGCCGTGGAAATCTTTGCCCTCCTCTCCCCGGCCCTGGACTCCATCTCCACTGCCGTCAGCCGTGCCGCCGACTTCGACCCGGCCACCAGCAATGCGGTGTTCCGCATTGGCCTGTCGGACGACGTGGAGTTCGCCCTGCTTCCTGCCCTGCTCCGCCGCCTGCGCGCCGAAGCTCCTGGCGTGGTGCTGGTGGTACGGCGCACCAACTACCTGTTGATGCCCAACCTGCTGGCCTCCGGCGAAATTTCCGTCGGCGTCGCCTACACGGAGGAACTGCCGGCCAACGCCAAGCGCAAGACCTTGCGACGCTCCAAGCCCAAGCTGCTGCGCGCCGACTCGGTGCCCGGCGCGCTGAGCCTGGACGACTACTGCGAACGGCCCCACGCCCTGGTGTCCTTCGCCGGCGACCTGGGTGGCTTCGTCGACGAGGAACTGGCCAAGGTAGGCAAGACCCGCAAGGTCGTGCTCGCCGTGCCGCAGTTCAATGGCCTCGGCACCCTGCTCTCGGGCACCGACCTGGTGGCCATGGTGCCGGACTACACCGCCTCCGCCCTGACTGCCGCCGGCGGCCTGCGCGCCGAGGACCCGCCCATGCCGACCCAGGCATTCGAGCTGTCCATGGCCTGGCGCGGCGCCCAGGACAACGACCCCGCCGAGCGCTGGCTGCGTTCGCGCATCCAGATGTACTGCGGCGATCCGGATAGCTTGGAATAGCCGCCCCCACAAGCCTGCTCCTCTGTGTGGGGGCGCAGCTTTTCCTGTAGGGGCGAATTCATTCGCCAAGCAGGCCGAAGGTCTGCCCATCAACCATTCCGGGGCTGCTTCGCACCCCTTGGCGATTGAAATCGCCCCTACAATTCTTGATCCAGCTACAAACCATCAACGTTCCCATAACTCCACCCTGATCAATCACTTCCAGTGATATTCATCTTCAGGGCATTCGATTCGTCTGGTCGAATCCCAGCTTGCAGACTCCGCCCATTCATAAAACCAATTGGCGGAGCTGTCCCATGGAAGCACTTCACAAGAATCTCTGGCGTTACCCACTTACCCTTGCGGCAGCAGTGGTACTGGTCGCCTGTGGCAAGGCACCGGAAGCCAACCTCAACCACGCAGCCCCCAAAGTCTCCGTCGCCGAGGTGATCGAGCAGCCCCTCAACGAGTGGGATGAGTTCACCGGCCGCCTGGAAGCCCCCGAATCCGTCGAAATCCGTCCGCGCGTTTCCGGCTACATCGATCGCGTGGCCTTCGACGAAGGCAGCCTGGTGAAGAAAGGCGACCTGCTGTTCCAGATCGACCCGCGCCCCTTCGAGGCCGAGGTCAAGCGCCTGGAGGCCCAGCTGCAACAGGCCCGCGCCAACCAGGGCCGAGCCGCCAACGAAGCCCGCCGCGGCGAACGCCTGCGTCAGACCAACGCCATCTCCGCCGAACTGGCCGACGCCCGCACAACTGCCGCTGTCGAAGCCCAGGCCGCCGTCGCCGCCACCCAGGCGGAACTCGACAACGCCAAGCTCAACCTCAGCTTCACCCGCGTGACCGCGCCCATCGATGGCCGCGTCAGCCGTGCCGAAATCACCGAAGGCAACCTGGTCAACGCCAGCCAGTCGCTGCTGACCTCGGTGGTGTCCACCGACAAGGTCTACGCCTACTTCGACGCCGACGAGCGCGCCTTCCTCAAGTACGTGGAACTGGCCCGCAAGACCGGCTCCGACACCCGCGCCGCCAGCCCTGTCTACATGGGCCTGTCCAGCGAAACCGGCAACCCGCACCTGGGCCAGCTGGACTTCCTCGACAACCAGGTCAACCCGCGCACCGGCACCATCCGTGGCCGCGCCGTGTTCGACAACAAGGACGGCCGCTTCACCCCCGGCCTCTACGCCCGCATCAAGCTGGTGGGCAGCGAGACCTACCCGGCCGCGCTGATCAAGGACGAAGCCATCGGCACTGACCTCGGCAAGAAGTTCGTCCTGGTGCTCGGTGACGACAACAAGGTCAATTACCGCTCCATCGAGCTGGGTCCGAAGCTGGAAGGCCTGCGCATCGTCCGCAACGGCCTGGCCAAGGGCGAGAAGATCGTCGTCAACGGCCTGCAGCGCGCCATGCCGGGCGCCCCGGTGGAACCGGAAGCCGTGCCCATGGCCGACGAAGCCACCCTCGACCAGTTGGCCCGCCTGCGCCAGTCCGTGGAAGAGCGCGACGCCCCGCGCGTTGCCGAGCAGAACGCCACCAAACCTTCCGTCGGTCCGCGCGGCTGAGGTAGCACGACATGAATTTTTCCCAGTTCTTCATCCAGCGGCCGATCTTCGCCGCCGTGCTGTCGCTGCTGATCCTGATCGGCGGCGCCATCTCGCTGTTCCAGCTGCCCATCAGCGAATACCCCGAAGTGGTTCCGCCGACGGTAGTGGTACGCGCCACCTTCCCCGGCGCCAACCCCAAGGTGATCGGTGAAACCGTCGCCTCGCCATTGGAGCAGGCCATCGTCGGCGTGGAAGGCATGCTCTACATGTCCTCCCAGGCCACCGCGGACGGCAAGCTGACCCTGACCATCACCTTCGCCCTGGGTACCGACCTGGACAACGCGCAGGTGCAGGTGCAGAACCGCGTGACCCGTACCGAGCCCAAGCTGCCGGAGGAAGTCACCCGGATCGGCATCACGGTGGACAAGGCCTCGCCCGACCTGACCATGGTCGTGCACCTGACCTCGCCCGATAACCGCTACGACATGCTCTACCTGTCCAACTACGCCGCGCTCAACGTCAAGGACGAGCTGGCGCGCCTGGACGGCGTGGGTGACGTGCAGCTGTTCGGCATGGGCGACTACTCCCTGCGTGTGTGGCTGGACCCGAACAAGGTGGCCTCGCGCAACCTGACCGCTACTGACGTGGTCAACGCCATCCGCGAGCAGAACCGCCAGGTGGCCGCCGGTGCCCTTGGTGCGCCGCCGTCCAACGCCGGCAACAGCTTCCAGCTCTCGATCAACACCCAGGGCCGACTGGTCACCGAGGAAGAGTTCGAGAACATCATCATCCGTTCCGGTGAAGACGGCGAAATCACTCGCCTGAAGGACATCGCCCGTGTCGAGCTGGGCTCCAGTCAGTACGCCCTGCGCTCGCTGCTGAACAACCAGCCGGCCGTGGCCATCCCGGTATTCCAGCGCCCCGGTTCCAACGCCATCGAGATTTCCGATGCCGTCCGGGCACGCATGGCCGAGCTGAAGCAGAACTTCCCCCAGGGCATGGACTACGAAATCGTCTATGACCCGACCATCTTCGTGCGCGGCTCCATCGAGGCGGTGGTCCACACCCTGCTCGAAGCCATCGTGCTGGTGGTGCTGGTGGTGATCCTGTTCCTGCAGACCTGGCGCGCCTCGATCATTCCGCTGGCCGCCGTACCGGTATCGCTGATCGGTACCTTCGCGGTGATGCACCTGTTCGGCTTCTCGTTGAACGCCCTGTCGCTGTTCGGCCTAGTGCTGGCCATCGGCATCGTGGTGGACGACGCCATCGTGGTGGTGGAGAACGTCGAGCGGAACATCGGCCTCGGCAAATCCCCCATCGACGCCACCCGTCAGGCCATGAAGGAAGTGACCGGCCCGATCATCGCCACCGCCCTCGTGCTGTGCGCCGTGTTCGTACCGACCGCCTTCATCTCCGGCCTCACCGGGCAGTTCTACCAGCAGTTCGCCCTGACCATCGCCATTTCCACGGTGATCTCGGCCTTCAACTCGCTGACCCTGTCGCCGGCCCTGGCCGCAGTGCTGCTGAAGGATCACCACGCGCCGAAAGACCGCTTCTCCCGCGTGCTCGACAAACTGTTCGGCGGCTGGCTGTTCGGCCCGTTCAACCGGATGTTCGAGCGTGCCGGTGGCCGCTATGTCGGCACCGTGCGCCGTGTGCTGCGTGGCAGCAGCATCGCCCTGGTGGTGTACGGCGGCCTGCTGGTGCTCGGCTACCTGGGCTTCTCCAGCACCCCGACCGGCTTCGTGCCGCAGCAGGACAAGCAGTACCTGGTGGCCTTCGCGCAACTGCCGGATGCCGCCACCCTGGACCGCACCGAGGCCGTGATCAAGCGCATGTCGGAGATCGCCTCCAAGCATCCGGGCGTGGAAAACACCGTGGCCTTCCCGGGCCTGTCCATCAACGGTTTCACCAACAGCCCGAACAGCGGCATCGTGTTCACCCCGCTCAAGCCCTTCGATGAGCGCAAGGACCCGTCCATGTCCGCTGGCGCCATCGCGGCCGAGCTGAACAAGCAGTTCGCCGACATCCAGGACGCCTACATCGCGATCTTCCCGCCGCCCCCGGTACAGGGCCTCGGCACCATCGGCGGCTTCCGCCTGCAGGTCGAAGACCGTGGCAACCTGGGCTACGAAGAGCTGTACAAGCAGACCCAGAACATCATCGCCAAGGCGCGCCAGCTGCCGGAGCTGAACCCCATGTCGGTGTTCACCAGCTACCAGGTCAACGTGCCCCAGGTAGATGCCGCCATCGACCGCGAGAAGGCCAAGACCCACGGCGTGGCCATCAGCGACATCTTCGACACCATGCAGGTGTACCTGGGTTCGCTGTACGCCAACGACTTCAACCGCTTCGGCCGCACCTACCAGGTCAACGTGCAGGCAGAGCAGCAATTCCGCCTGGAGCCCGAGCAGATCGGCCAGCTGAAGGTGCGCAACAACCGTGGCGAGATGATCCCGCTGTCCACCTTCGTCAAGGTGGAGAACAGCTCGGGCCCTGACCGCGTGATGCACTACAACGGCTTCATCACCGCCGAGATCAACGGCGCTGCGGCCCCCGGCTACAGCTCCGGCCAGGCCGAAGCGGCGATCGCCAAGCTGCTGGACGAAGAACTGCCCAACGGCATGACCTACGAGTGGACGGACCTGACCTTCCAGCAAATCCTCGCCGGCAATACCGCGGTGTTCATCTTCCCGCTCTGCGTGCTGCTGGCCTTCCTGGTGCTGGCCGCCCAGTACGAGAGCTGGAGCCTGCCGCTGGCGGTGATCCTGATCGTGCCGACCGTGCTGTTCTCCGCCATCACCGGGGTGATCCTGGCCGGTAGCGACAACAACATCTTCACCCAGATCGGCCTGATCGTACTGGTGGGCCTGGCGTGCAAGAACGCCATCCTCATCGTCGAGTTCGCCAAGGAGAAACAGGAAGAAGGCCTGGACCGCATCGCTGCCGTCCTGGAAGCCTGCCGCCTGCGTCTGCGCCCGATCCTGATGACCTCCATCGCCTTCATCATGGGTGTGGTGCCCCTGGTGATCTCCTCCGGCGCCGGCGCGGAAATGCGCCATGCCATGGGTGTAGCGGTGTTCAGCGGGATGATCGGCGTGACCTTCTTCGGACTGCTGCTGACCCCGGTGTTCTATGTCCTGATCCGCGGCTTCGTCGAGAAGGGCGAAGCCCGCAAGGCCGCCCGCGCCCAGAAACTGAAGGAAGCCCACGCATGATGTACAAGGCTTTTGCCCCTGCCCTGCTGGCCCTGGCGCTCTCCGCCTGTGCCGTAGGCCCGGACTACAAGGCCCCGGAAAGCGAGCCCGCGCGGCTCGCCTCCTCGGAGGCTGTGAAGGTCGATCGCACCCGCTTCGAGAGCCTCTGGTGGCAACAGTTCGACGACCCGACCCTGAATCAGTTGGTGCAGGAGTCGCTGAAGGAAAACCGCGAGCTGCGCGTGGCCTTCGCCCGCCTCAAGGCCGCCCGCGCCATCCGCGATGACGTCGGCAACGACCAGTTCCCGGTGGTCACCGCCGGTGCCAGCGCCGAGATCGGCAAGGGCCAGCAACCCGGCCTCACCGAAGAGCGGGTCAATGCCGAGCGTTACGACCTGGGCCTGAACATGGCCTGGGAACTGGACCTGTTCGGCCGCATCCAGCGGCAGATCGAGGCCAGCGAAGCGGAAACCGACGCGGCCCAGGCCGACCTGCAACAGTTGCAGGTCAGCCTTATCGCCGAGCTGGTGGACGCCTACGGCAACCTGCGCGGGGCCCAACTGCGTGAACGCATCGCTCGCGACAACCTGGAAAACCAGCGCGAATCCCGAGCCCTGACCGAGCAACTGCGCGATGCCGGTGTCGGTAGCGAACTGGACGTGTTGCGCGCCGATGGCCGCCTGGCCGCCACCGAAGCCAGCGTGCCGCAACTGCAGGCCGAGGAAGCCCGCGCCCGCAACCGCATCGCCACCCTGCTTGGCCAGCGCCCGGAGCAGCTGACCGTGGACCTGTCGCCCAAACCGCTGCCGGTGATCGCCAAGGAACTGCCCATCGGCGACCCCGCCGAGTTGCTGCGCCGCCGTCCGGATGTCCGCTCTGCCGAGCGCCAGTTGGCCGCCGCCACCGCTGGTGTGGGCGTGGCTACTGCCGACCTGTTCCCCCGCGTAAGCCTTTCCGGCTTCCTCGGCTTCACCGCCGGGCGCGGTTCGCAGATCGGTTCCTCCGCCGCCCGCGCCTGGGCCGTGGCACCGACCATTTCCTGGGCGGCCTTCGACCTCGGCAGCGTCCGGGCTCAGATCCGTGCCTCCGAAGCCGACGCCGAGGGCGCGCTGGCCAGCTACGAGCAGCAGGTGCTGCTGGCCCTGGAAGAGTCGGAGAACGCCTTCAGCGATTACGGCAAGCGCCAGGAGCGGCTGGTGTCCCTGGTGCGCCAATCGGAAGCCACCCGCGCTGCCGCCGAACAGGCCGCAACCCGTTATCGCGAAGGCACCGTGGACTTCCTCGTGCTACTGGACGCCGAACGCGAGCGGCTGGCCGCCGAAGATGCCCAGGCCCAGGCCGAAACGGATGTCTATCGCGGCATCGTCGCCATCTACAAGGCTCTCGGCGGCGGCTGGCAGCCGCAGGCCTGACCCTTTCCTCCCTTGCCCGGCCTCCCCCGGCCGGCAACTTCACCCCGCGGAGTCGAGCTCCTCACCGTGGGGCTTTTTATTCAGGTCCGCGTGGGCATCCGCGGGCGACCGGCAACGCCGGCCACCCGGGGCCCACGGACCGTTTCAAGGACGGATGCAACGAATTCGGAGATTGCTCTGGATACCCCAACCCTTGATCTCGACAGGAGACCGACCATGAAAACCCTGATCACTACCGCCACCCTGCTTGCCGTAGCCCTTTCCACCGGTAGCGCAATGGCCTCGGGCGGCGCCGAGCGCACCACGGCCCGCATCGAGAAACGTCTCGCGCAGATCGAGCAGAAGCGCAAGGCACAGGAAGAAGTCGCGCAGCAGAAAGAACTCGCTGAAAAAGCCAAACGCAGCTGAGCTGCTGGGAAGGGACAGGTTCGCCTGTCCCTTCTCGCCTGTTGAACGAGCGCCTGGTCCCACCTCCACGACCGCTGGCGCCACCGCTCTTGCCCGTGTGGCTTGCGCCGGCTAGCGTCATCCCGACTTCAGACGACGCCAGCGCCATGCCCACCGACGCCCAGATCCTCGCCAGCATCGATGCCGCCTTCGGCGACAGTCCGCGCCCAGAGCACTTCACCCATTACCGTCACTGCTGCGAATGCGCCGAGCATGACGAGCTGTTGCGCAGCCGCGACCGCGACACCCTGCAGCATGCCGATGTCGGCAATGCCGGCTGGGACCCGATCTGCTTCTGCTCGCCCGAAGGCATCGCCTATTACTTCCCTGCCCTGGCGCGCTTCGCACTGGCCGAACCGGTACCGGAACTGGACTGGTATGGCTGGCAGATGGTCTTCCACCTCGACTATGGAGGCGCGGAAAACGCCTTCTTCCAGCACTGCGGCCCGGGCCAACGCAAGGCCGTGGCCGGACTGCTTGCGCACCTGCTCGATACCCGTACCGCGTTGCTGGAAATGGACGCCGACAGCGCCCTGCGCGCCCACGGCGTCTGGGGCGGCTGACGCGCCTCAGCGAGCCTGCGTCCGGCGGCTCTGTTGCTCCAGGGCTTGTTTGCGCCGCGTCACCAGGGTCTTGGCTGCCGTCAGGTGGACGGGGCCACCCTGATAGGTGGGCAGTTCGCGGGATACCCAATCAATGCCCTTGTCGTGCCAGTGCACGTCTCCGGCTTCCAGCTTCAGGTCCCGCTGCAACTCGTGGATCACCTGGCGTACGCGCTCATCGCTGTAGAAGGCCTCGCTGTCGATGGCCTTGCGCAAGGGCTTGCCGTCCTGTCCCACCAAGGTGAGCAGCAACGAACCATCGGGACGTGGCTGGACCGTTACCTCGTGCTGCGGAAAGGCGTCGTAAAAGGCGGTGAATGGCAGCTTCATCCGGGACTCTCCTGTCTGGTTGTCGCACCCCTGTACCTAGCGAAGGGCGTGCCCAAACCGGTGTTTCAGGGGATTCCTTGGGAATCAGCCACATGGACCCGAGGCTCCAGAGTGGGCGACGGGAAACTTGCACGATTGCCCTGCATCAGGTCATGCAGGATGCACGAAACCGGATTGCGAAAAGTCATGGGGGACCGTTTCCTCGGCTGACGCACCTGTTGCCAGCACGTCCGATTCCTGCGAAAAGGCTGCCCGCGAATGGCCACACGCAACCAACGAATCAAGGTTCACGATCGTAGGGTGTGCCGCGCGCACCGGCACATCGCGGCAACGCCGGAGTCTCATGACCACGTCCACAGGGGGTGGTTTTCCACGTTCAAATCAAGGAGCACACCCATGGGTGACGAACTGCAGATAACCGATATCCAGCTGGGCGACGGCAAGGAAGTGGTCAAGGGCGCCCTGATCACCACCCAGTACCGGGGCACGCTGGAGGACGGCACCGAGTTCGACTCCTCCTACAGCCGCGGCAAACCCTTCCAGTGCGTGATCGGCACCGGCCGCGTGATCAAGGGTTGGGACATCGGCCTGATGGGCATGAAAGTTGGCGGCAAGCGCAAGCTCTACGTCCCCGCGCACCTGGCCTATGGCGAGCGCCAGATGGGTGCCCATATCAAGCCCAACTCCAACCTGCTGTTCGAGATCGAGTTGCTGGAAGTGCTGACCCGGGACGACTGAGCCACCGCCGTAGCCCGGGGGTGGACCTGCGTCCAATCGTTGGTGCGCACGGCGCACCCTACCAGGTCAGTTGCGCCGTGCGCCCAGGGTGACTGTAGGGTGCGCCAAGCGCACCGCTTTGCACCGTGCCCAGGAGGCTCGCAGGGCGGCCGGTTACAGGCTTGTGGCCTGGAACCGCCGCCGAACCGCATGGGAAGGGAGAGCATGCCCGGCAATCGTGTCACCGGACGGCGGCAGGATACCGGGCATTTCTGTCAGCAAGCTGTCAGCTACCCTGCAATGCATCTCTGCGTGCGAGCGGCTGGTCGAGCCGAACGTCGGGCAGTTCCAGCTCGACGGTGGAACGGCAGTCGATTTCGTTGCGCGACAATCGACCAGTCAGCGAATCCGAACCTTCACAGGAGTCGCCCATGTCACTGCAATTGTTCGCCCACCCCTTCTCTTCCTACTGCCAGAAGGTACTGATCGCGCTCTACGAGAACGACATTCCGTTCCGCATGCGCCTGCTTTCCCCGGACGACCCAGCCACCTACGAGGAATTCCAGCGACTCTGGCCGATGCAGCGCTTTCCCCTGCTGCTCGACGGCGAGCGGGCGGTGATGGAGTCGAGCATCATCATCGAGTACCTGCAGCAGCATCATGCCGGGCCAGTGAAGCTGATTCCCGAAGCAGCGGACGCGGCGCTGGAGGTGCGGATGCTCGATCGTTTCTTCGACTGGTACGTGATGACGCCGATGCAGAAACCGGTGCTGAACAGCCTGCGCCCGGAAGACCAGCGCGACGCGTGCGGCGTGGAAGATGCCAAGCGCCTGCTGGAACGCAGCTACACCTGGCTCGACGAAAAGCTCGCGGGCCGCACCTGGGCCGTCGGCGAGTCCTTCAGCCTGGCCGACTGTGCGGCGGCGCCATCGTTGTTCTATGCCGACTGGGTGCATCCGATCGACGGGGCCTTCGGCAATCTGCGCGCCTATCGGCAACGCCTGCTGGCCCATCCGTCCGTCGCCCGCGCGGTGAACGAAGCGCGCCCCTACCGGCCGCTGTTCCCGCTGGGTGCACCGGATCGCGACTGAGCCAACCCTTCCAGCGCTTCCACCACCTTGCGCAACCCGGCCCCCACGGGTTTGTCCTGACGCAGCACCAGCCCCAAGGTGCGCGACAGTTCCGGGGCCAACGAATGCACCTCCAGGCCGCGCCGATGGTGCGCGGCCTTGACCGCCATGCTCGGCACGATGCTGCAGCCGAGCCCCGCCGCCACCATTTCCTTGATGGCCTCGATGCTGCCCAGCTCCATCACGGCCCGTGGGCGCAGGCCGGCCTGGAGGAACCAGTCGTCGATCAGCAGACGCGTACTGCTGCCCGGCTCGAAGAGCACCAGCGGCCGTTCCGCGAGGTCCCGCGGCAAGACCTGCGCGGGCAACGCCCCGACCGCCGAGATGGCGACGAATTCGTCCCGCAGCAACGGCTGCACATGCAGACTGCGGCCCGCCGCCGGTAGCGTCACCAGGCCGATATCCAGGCGGTTCTCGATCACCGCAGCGACCACGTCGTCGGTATTGCCGGTACTGACGCGAATATCCAGCGCCGGAAAACGTCGGCGCATGTCCTTCAGCAAGGGCGGCAACAAGTGGATGCAAGCCGTGGCACCCGTGCCAATGGCCACCTGCCCGGCCACGCCCAGGGCATGGCTGGACATGTCCTGCAGCGCCTCTTCCACCAGATCGTCGATGCGCCGGGCATGCTCCAGCAGCCTCTCACCTGCGGAGGTGGCCTTGAGCCGCTTGCCGACGCGCTCGATCAGGCGCACGTTCAAACGGTGCTCCAGCTGGCGAATCTGCAGGCTGACCGCCGGCTGCGTCAGGCCGAGGCGCTCCGCAGCGGCAGAAAAGCTCCCGGCGGTGATGACCTCGATGAAAGTGTGCAATTGGTCCAGGTTGAGGCGGCGCATATCAAAGTTTCACTTATGCATCGAATAACACTTGAAAGCTTCACTAAGACTACGGCCAGCCCCATCATTTCGCCATCCGTTGCCGATGGGCCAAACCATGAATCCGATCCTCCTGCGTGACGCCACCCCCGCCGACCTCCCGGCCATCCAGTCCATCTATGCACCCCACGTGCTCCACGGTTCGGCCAGCTTCGAGATGGAAGTCCCGGGCCTGAACGAGCTGGGCGTGCGATTGGCCAGGGTGCGGGACGCGGGCCTGCCCTATCTGGTGGCTGAGCTGGATGGCGAAGTCGTGGGCTACGGCTACGCCGCGCCCTATCGCCCGCGCCCGGCCTACCGCTTCACCGCGGAAGACTCGGTCTATGTCCGCGACGGCCTGGAAGGGCGCGGTATCGGCCGGCTGCTGCTGGAGCGGCTGATCCAGCGCTGCGAACAGCAGGGTTACCGGCAGATGATCGCCATGGTCGGCGACAGCGGGAACCTGGCCTCCGTGGGACTGCACGAACGCCTGGGCTTTCGCCGCGTCGGCGTGCTGGAGAACGTCGGTTTCAAGCATGGCCGCTGGCTGGATTGCGTGATCCTGCAGCGGGGTCTGGGAGACGGCGCCGGCACCCTCCCCGGCCAATGACATGTCATCGCTGGTCCTGCGCTTGGGCCTGGCCCAACTGATCAACTGGGGCGCGTCCTTCTACCTGCCCGGTGCCTTTGCGTCCACCATCATCCGCGATACCCATTGGCCGGCCACCCTGGTCCACGGTGGACTCTCCCTCGCCCTGCTGGTCATGGCGCTGGTGTCACCCCTGAGCGGGCGCTGGATCGACCGTTTCGGCGGGCGCCGGGTGATGTGCGCCGGCAGCCTGCTGAACGCCGCCGGTTGCCTGTTGCTCGCTACCAGCACCACACCGGTTCATTACCTCGCCGCCTGGCTGGTGCTCGGTGCGGGCATGCGCCTGTCGCTCTACGACGCGGCCTTCGCCACCCTGGCCGCGATCCTCGGGCAAGACGCGCGCCGGGCGATGGTGCAGATCACCCTGTTCGGCGGGCTGTCCACCAGTCTGTTCTGGCCCCTGGGAGGCTGGCTGGCCGACAGCTTCGGCTGGCGCACGGGCCTGGTCTGCTTCGCCACTTTCGCCATGCTCGGCTGGACCTTGCTGCTGGGACTGCCGCCAATGGCCCGAGTGCGCCCGGCGGGGACGACGCGGAGGGTTGCCATCGACCTGTCTCGCCGCCCAGCCCGGCTCTATGGGCTGGCCATGGCGCTGATCGCCTTTCTCGCTTCGGGCCTGTCCGCACACCTGACCGGCCTGCTGGCCGGCCACGGTCTGCCCATCGCCCTCGCCGCGCTCTGGGGCATCGGCCAGGTGGCTGCGCGGTTGGTGGAAAGTCTGCAGACCAGGCCCATTCCGGCGCTGCGTCTCAACCTCTGGGTGGGCGTCGCCCTGCCGGCCTGTTTCACCCTGGGCCTGGCGGGGCTCGGTTCAGCGCCGCTGGCTGGGCTCTTCGTACTGGCCTATGGCGCCCTCAACGGCCTGGCGACCCTGCTCCGCGCCAGCCTGCCACTGGAGCTGTTCGCCAACGACACCTATGCCAGGGCCCTGGGACGCCTGCTCGCACCAGCCTTCGCCCTCGCCGCCGTGGCGCCCTGGGCGTATGCGCTGCTGCGCACCCGGGCCGGCGACCTGGCCATGCTCTGGCTCTCCCTGGCCATTGCCCTGGGCGTCATGCTGACGGCGCTCGCGCTGTATCGAGTACCGAGAGTCGAACTCGCCGAGAAGTGAACCGCCATGAATCGCCGCGTCAGTGGGAAGGACTGTTCCGCCATTGGAGCCTTTCGCCAGGTGGCCGCTCGCGAGTAAGGTGGCCCATCCGCTCCTCGATCTGAACAGGATGTCCCCCATGAGTGATCTGTCGGCTTTCACCATTACCCGCAAATGGCCCGCGACCCAGCCGGATCGCCTGCAGCTCTATTCCCTGCCGACGCCCAACGGCGTCAAGGTCTCGATCATGCTGGAGGAGACCGGCCTGCCCTACGAGCCGCACCTGGTCAGCTTCGAGCGCAACGACCAGATGTCGCCGGAGTTCCTCTCCCTCAACCCGAACAACAAGATTCCCGCGATCATCGACCCCAACGGGCCGGATGGCCGCCCGCTGCCGCTGTTCGAGTCCGGCGCCATCCTCATCTACCTGGCGGACAAGACCGGCCAGCTGATTCCGCAGGACGCCGCCGGCCGCTATGAATGCATCCAGTGGCTGATGTTCCAGATGGGCGGCATCGGCCCGATGTTCGGTCAGCTCGGCTTCTTCAATAAATTCGCTGGCAAGGACTACGAGGACAAGCGCCCCCGCGACCGCTACGTGCAGGAATCCGCGCGCCTGCTGGCGGTGCTCGACCAGCGCCTGGAAGGCCGCAACTGGATCATGGGCGAGCAGTACAGCATCGCCGACATCGCCACCTTCCCCTGGGTGCGCAACCTGATCGGTTTCTACGAAGCGGGCGAGCTCGTGCAGTTCGAGCGTTTCACCAATGTACAGCGCGTGCTGGACGCCTTCCTGTCGCGCCCGGCAGTGATACGCGGCCTGGGGATTCCGAAGCGGGATTGAATCCACGGCGCGCCCCACCGTAGGGTGCGCCATGCGCACCGATTCGGCGTCACATGAGCAACAGTCGTGGCTCCAATATCGGTGGTGCGCGCGGCGCATCCTACGGACTGCACAGCCCCTTGCGATTGAAATCGCCCCCACGGTCGCGGCTATCTGCCTTGTAGCGCCTTCGTCACCCTGGACTGCATCTCGTAGGCCGGTTCCTCCACCGCGTCGGCGTCCTCGGTATAGCGCCTGGAGAACTCCTCCACACCCCATTCCCGGTACTGCTGCACGTGCTTGAGCTCATGGGCCCAGAGCGCCACATCGTGCAACGCGCCTTCCTGGTTACGGAAGAGAATGATGTCCACCAGGGTGACGGCCTTGGTATCCGGGTCATTGAGCATGGCGCCGGCGGCACCCAGCTCGCTGCGATCCCCTACGCGATAGCGCACCGCATCCAGCACGGCGGCGTCGTAGTAGCGCGTCAATTGCCGACGGATGTCGGGCGGTATCGGTTGTACGCCCGCAGCTTCGGCATCGGCGCGGGCCTGCACCAGCCAATGCTGCATGGCACCAGCGGCCACGCGGGTCACTTCATCCGGCAATGGGCCCAGCACTTCACGGGTGTCCGGCAGGCAGATACAGGCGGTCACGCAGACCTCGTACTGACCGGGCGGGCACGCCTGGGCCGCAGCCCCCAGGCAGCAGGCCCCCAACGCCACCATCACCCTCGAAGCCCGGCTGGCCATTCGACCCTCCCCTGCAGGCTCGTCCCTGCAATGAATCAGACCCCGCGCCAGGGCGGATGTCCCCAGCCACCCGGCAGACGCCCCCGTATCAGGCGCCCCGGCGCTCTGCTAACGTGACGCAGGCTCACTCGCGGAAGGGAATTCATGCTCGCATTCATTCAGAACCACCCCCTGGTGTTCGGCGCCGTCCTGATCCTGCTCGACCTCACAGTCTGGCGCGTCATTCCGGCCGAGCAGCGGACCTTGAGGGTGCTCTGCCGCCTGGCGCTGTTCCTGCTCTTCAGTACCGTGATCATCGAGGCGGGCATGAGCCCCCTGCAGCCGCCGCCCTGGCCGGAACCCACCCTCAACCTGGTGGCCACCGCGATGGAAATCGGCTGGTGGCTGTACGGCGCCCGCACCGCCACCGTGGTACTGGGCCTGCTGATGCCGCGTATCGGCCATGCGGGCCGGCTGCTGCAGGACGTGATGGGTGCGGTGATCTTCCTGGTGGCGATAGTGGCTGCGGCGGCCTACGTGATGCAGCTGCCGGTGAAGGGGCTGCTGGCCACCTCCGGGGTCATGGCCATCGTCATCGGCCTCGCCTTGCAGAGCACCCTGAGCGACGTGTTCTCCGGCATCGTCCTCAACACCACCAAGCCCTACCAGCTGGATGACTGGATCTCCATCGACGGCACCGAAGGCAAGGTTGTGGAAATCGACTGGCGCGCCACCCACCTGCTCACCAACAAGGGCAGCACGGTGGTGATCCCCAACTCGGTGGCGGCCAAGACCAAGGTGCACAACTTCAGCCGCCCCTACGAGCTGACCAACGTCGCCATCAGCCTGCGGGTATCCACCCAGGTGCGCCCGCGCCGGGTGCTGGATGCGCTGGAGAAGACAGTGCAGGGCATCAGCGCCCTGCTGGCCGATCCCAAGCCCAAGGTCGCGATCAAGGAGTCGGACCTGGAATCCATGGAGTACGAGGCCAGTGGCTTCATCCGCACCGGCCAGAACAAGACCGAAGTCCGCAACCTGATGTTCGACCTGGCGCACCGGCACCTGGAAGCCGCCGGCATCGCCTTCAGCAGCGAGGCCGCTCCGCAGCCCTGGTCACGACCGCGTCTGCTGCTGGAAGACGTGAAGATCTTCCGCGCCCTGAGCAGCGAAGAGAAAGACACACTCAGCCAGGTCATGGCGCCCCTGGCGTTCTCCGCCGGCCAGGTGGTACTGGAACTGGGCGAGGTCGCCGATGGCCTGCTGGTGATAGGCACCGGCGTCGTCTCGGCGTCGGTACCCGACGGCACCGGCATGCTCGAAGCCGGACGCATGGGGCCGGGGGAAATCCTCGGCGAGGAAGGCATCGCCAACGACGCGCCGTCCCAGGCACGGTTCACCGCCCTGTCCTCCTGCGTGCTCTACCGCATTGAACGGGACGCCATCCGCAACTGCCTGGATGCGCGCGTCGAAGTCCGCGCCGCCATCACCCGACTGCGCACCTTTCGCGAACAGGCCAGCCGCAACCTGCTCCTGCAGAAACCTCAGGCAATCAAGAAAGGCGGCTTCCTCAGCTGGCTGCAGAAAAGACAGTAGCCCGCACCGTTCGGCGGATTTCCTGGCAAAACCAATAATGGCATTTTTTTATGCTTTAATTGTTTTTGTAGGACAATCTGCAATCCGAGGAGCCCGTCATGAAATTCAGGACACTGGCCTTACTGCTACTTGTCACGCTTGCCCAACCCCTCTGGACCCAGGCCGCCCAGGAGCCGGCGAAGGTCACCGGCGACAGCCCCGCACTGACCACCCGCCTGGCCCTGCGCGACCTCTGGGTGGAACACATCTTCTGGACCAGGAATTACGCCTTCGCCAACCAGCAGCACCAGAAGAAGGAAGCCGAGGCAGCCGCCACCGAAGTGGTCGCCAACGCCAAGTCCATCGCCAACAGCATCGCCCCGCTCTACGGCCAGCCGGCGGCTGACCAGTTGCTGGAACTGCTGGCCGGCCACTGGAGCGCCGTGAAGCATTACAGCGATGCCAGCGTGGCCAAGGATGCCGACGGCAAGAAGGCCGCCGTCAACGACATGACCCGCAATGCCCAGGGCATCGCCAAATTCCTCTCCAGCGCCAACCCCAACCTGCCGGAAGATGCGCTTGTGAGCATGCTGGGCGCCCACGGTGGGCACCACGTGGCCCAGATGGATGCCCTGGCCAAAGGTGACTTCGCCGGCGAAGCCAAGAACTGGGCGGCGATGCGCCAACACATGCAGGTTCTGGCCGACACGCTGACCGCAGCGCTGGTCAAGCAGTTCCCGGACAAGTTCTGAGATAGGCCAAGGGGGGAGTCGAATGCTGCAAGGAATGGGACGCACACAACAGGACCTGCTCGGTGCCCTGCTCTACCAGCCGGGCGGCATGAGCATCGACGAACTCGCCAACCACCTGGCGGTGACCCGCACGGCGATCCGCCAGCACCTGGCCGCGCTGGAGCGCGACGGGCTGATCCTGCGGGGCGAAACGCGGCCCACCGGCCGCCGCCCCGAGCAGCTCTACCTGCTCAGCCCGCGCGGCCGGGAGCTCTTTCCCCGCCAGTACCATCTGCTGGCCGACCTGCTGATCGGCGAAGTGGCCGGACTCATCGGGCGCGACGCCCTGATAGCGCTGATGCGTGGGCTGGGCCGCAAGCTGGCGGCCGAAGTGGAACAGCAAATCGTGGACGAGACCCACATCGCCCAGCACATGAACCAGGCCGGCTACGAAGCCGAGATCATCCTGCGCAGCTCCGGCGAGCCGGAGATCGTCGCCCACAACTGCGTCTTCCATCACCTGGCGGCCGCCCACCCGGAAGTCTGCGAACTGGACCTGGCGCTCATCGGTACCCTGGGCGGCGGCGAGGTGGACCACACCGAATGCATGGTCCGCCAAGGCCAGGTCTGCCGTTTCCGCATCCGGCGCAAGTGACCGCCTAGCCCGCCTGACCAGCCAATGGCGGGTTTCCGCCCCATCCACAGCCAAAAGCCGGCCGATCCGGGCGGATTCCCGCCACCTCCCGCCCGCTCGAAGGCCTTGAAAGCCGTGCAGTGAATCGTTTCACAGCGTTTTCCCAATTCCGGCACGCCCTTTGCCTACGCACCGCCCTTTTCGAGAAAAGCAAAGGGAACCTCCCCCATGAAAAAAGTCCTCATAGGACTCCTGTGCCTTGCGACACTCGGTTGCGCCAAGCAACCGGAACCGGAGAAAACCGTCGACGTACTGCTGATCGGCGCCGGCATCATGAGTGCCAGCCTCGGCACCTACCTCCACGAGCTGGAACCGGACTGGACCATCGACATCTACGAACGCCTGGACCAGGTCGCCGCGGAAAGCTCCAACCCCTGGAACAACGCCGGCACCGGCCACTCCGCCTTCTGCGAGCTGAACTACACCCCGGAAACCGCCGACGGCAGCATCGACATCAGCAAGGCGGTGGCGATCAACGAATCCTTCGAGATTTCCAAGCAGTTCTGGGCCTACCAGGTCGAGCGCAATGTGCTGAGCAACCCGAAGTCCTTCATCAACGGCGTGCCGCACATGAGCTTCGTCTGGGGCGATGACAACATCGCCTTCCTCAAGAAGCGCCACGCCGCCCTGCAGCACAGCTCGCTGTTTCGCGGTATGGAGTACTCCGAGGATCACGAACAGATCAGCAAGTGGGTCCCGCTGGTGATGGAAGGTCGTCCAGCCGAGCAGAAGGTCGCCGCGACCCGCATGGCCATCGGCACCGACGTGAACTTCGGCGAGATCACCCGCCAGCTCATCGACTCCCTGGCCAAGAGCGACAAGGTCTCGCTGAACCTCAAGCACGAGGTACGCGACATCAAGCGCAACGACGACGGTACCTGGACCGTGGTAGTCGCCGATCTGGGCAACAGCGAGGCGGTAACCAGCGTCAAGGCCAAGTTCGTCTTCATCGGCGCCGGCGGTGGCGCCCTTAAACTGCTGCAGAAATCCGGCATTCCGGAAGCCGAAGGCTATGCCGGCTTCCCGGTGGGCGGCCAGTTCCTGATGACACGCAACCCTGAAGTGGTGGCCCAGCACCAGGCCAAGCTCTATGGCAAGGCCTCCGTGGGCTCGCCGCCCATGTCGGTGCCGCACCTGGACACCCGGGTGATCGATGGCCAGAAAGTGCTGCTGTTCGGACCTTTCGCCACCTTCTCCACCAAGTTCCTGAAGAACGGCTCGCTGCTGGACATGTTCAGCGCCCTGACCACCGACAACATCGGCCCGATGACCAACGCCGGTCTGGATAACATCCCGCTCAGCACCTACCTCATGGGTCAGCTGATGCTGAGCCAGGCCGACCGCATGCACGAGCTGCGCGAATACTTCCCGGACGCCAAGGACGAGGACTGGGAACTGCTGACCGCCGGCCAGCGCGTTCAGGTGATCAAGAAAGACGCCGAGAAAGGCGGCATCCTGCAATTCGGCACCGAAGTCGTCAGCTCCGCCGACGGCAGCATCGCCGCCCTGCTGGGCGCCTCGCCGGGCGCTTCCACCGCCGCGCCGATCATGCTCACCGTGCTGGAGAAGACCTTCAAGGACGAGGTCCAGACCCCAGAATGGCAGGCCCGCCTGAAGGAGATCATCCCCTCCTACGGCCGCAAGCTGAACAACGACCTGGAGCTGACCAACCAAGTCCGCGCCTGGAGCAGCGAACGCCTGCAGCTGGAGCACGTTCCGGTGCTGCCTGAAGTAGCTGCGCAGTAAAGGCCCTCACCCCCGGCCCCTCTCCCAAAGGTAGAGGGGCGACTCACGCCGGCAGCTCCCCATCATCCGGCTAGACCCCTCCGTTCCTGTGGGGGCGATTTCAATCGCCTAGCAGGACGCAGTCCTGCCCAACGGACTCACTGCCCAGCCAGACAACCCTCACCCCCGGCCCCTCTCCCAGAGGTAGAGGGGTGACTCGCGCCGACGGCTCCGTGTGATCCGGCCGGCCTCAACACACCCTTCACAAACCCAACATTTTCCCAAGGTTTTCTTCACGAATTCTTGATTCCGCCGTTCCTAAGCTCCTCGTCATATCCATGAGGGATATGTCGTCACAGCGAGCGGATCATGTTCAAACGCATCTCGATACGCCCCGAAGCCCTGGCCTTCCTGGCCAGCCTTCTGCTTCTCTCGATCTACAACCTTCCGCTCTGGCAGCACCTCTTCTCCATCATCCCCGCGGATGCCGGCGGACTGGGAATGGGCGCGGCGTTCGGTGTCATGGTGCTGGCCGTGTTCAACCTGGTGCTGGCGCTGGTGTCGTTCCGCTGGGTGTTCAAGCCGGTCCTCATCTTCCTGTTCCTCGCCAGCTCCGGCGTCGCCTACTTCATGAGCCAGTACGGCGTGCTCATCGACGCCAACATGCTGCGCAACGTCGCGGAAACCGACGTCAACGAAGTGCGCGACCTGCTCTCGTTCAAGCTCGTGCTGTTCATCCTGATCCTCGGCGTGCTGCCCAGCTGGCTGCTGTGGAAGCTGCCGGTGCGCCACCAGCCGCTGCGCCGCGCGCTGTTCGACAAGCTGATCCTGGCTGTGGCTTCGGTGGCGGTACTCGGTGCCGTCGCGCTGGCCAACTACCAGGGGCTGGCGTCGCTGCTGCGCAATCACCACGAACTGCGCCTTCTGGTGGTGCCGAGCAACTACCTGAATGCCTCCTACGGCTACCTCAAGGAACAACTGGTGGTGGCTGGAGCACCGCTGCAACAGATCGGCACCGACGCACGCAAGGCGCCCGCCTGGCAGGCCCACCAGCGCAAGTCGCTAACCGTCCTGGTGATCGGCGAAAGCGCGCGGGCGGACAATTTCGGCATCCTCGGCTACGGCCGCGACACCACGCCGCTGCTCAAGAGCCAGCCGGGCGTCACCGCATTCGGCAACGTGCGCTCCTGCGGCACCGAAACCGCTGTTTCCGTACCCTGCATGTTCTCCAACATGGGCCGCCACGACTACGACGCTGCCCGCGCCCGCAGCCAGGAAGGCCTGCTGGATGTCCTCAAGCATGCGGGGATTGCGGTGACTTGGCGCGACAACCAGTCCGGCTGCAAGGGCACCTGCGACCGGGTGACCCAGGACAATCTCAGCCATCGAAAAGACGCGGCCTTCTGCACCGACGGCGAATGCCACGATGAAATCCTGCTGAAGGACCTGCAGGCCTACATCGACCAGCTCAAGGACGACTCCGTGCTGGTCCTGCACCAGATGGGCAGCCACGGCCCGGACTACGCCAGGCGTTATCCCAAGCGCTTCGAGAAATTCACCCCGGTGTGCACCAGCAACGCGCTCAACCAGTGCAGCGAGCAAAGCATCGTCAACGCCTACGACAACACCCTGGTCTACACCGACTACGTGCTGTCGAACCTGATCGACCTGCTGCGCAAGAACCAGGACAAGGTCGACACCGCCATGCTCTATATCGCCGACCACGGCGAGTCGCTCGGCGAATACAACCTCTTCCTGCATGGCACGCCCTACTTGCTGGCCCCCGACCAGCAGAAGCATGTGCCCCTGCTCACCTGGTTCTCCGACAGCTACCGCAAGGACTTCGACCTCGACACGTCCTGCCTGGGCAAGGAACGGGACAAGCCGCTGAGCCAGGACAATCTCTTCCATTCCGTGCTCGGCCTGCTGCAGGTGCAGACCGGGGAATACAAGGAAGGCCTGGACCTGTTCGCCCCTTGCCGTGCCGGTAGCACAGCCGTGACCGGTGTCTGAGGGCGCCGGCCGTCACAGGGACGCGCCATGACATTTTTTTCACGGGCTTTTGACCTCGCCACAACAGCCCGCCCTCTAGATTGAATAGATTCCTACACGGACCCGGTGCATACATGCCCCAACCTCGGCCGAAGCCTTTCGAGATGGAAAACTCAGGCGCCCCCGACGACGAATACGTCGAACTTCCGTCGCAGCCACGTCGCGAGGGCCTGGCCCGGCGCCTGGCCAACTGGCGTGAAGACCTCATGACGCGGCAAGCCATGCGTATCGCCGGCGAGCCGAACCTGGTGCTCGACCTGCCCTGCGGCAGCGGCCGCTTCTGGCCGACCCTGACCCGCCATCCCAATCGCCTGGTGCTGGCAGCCGATGAACCGGTCCCTCCGCTCGTCCGCTCCCATGCCAGCCGACGCGTGGAAATCGCCGAGCGCATCTGCGTGCTGCACACGCCGCCCTTTGCCATCGACCTCGGCGAGAACGCCGTGGATGCGATCTTCTGCATGCGTTTCCTGCATCACCTGGACAGCGCCGAACGGCGCCTGGAAGTGCTGCGGGAATTTCACCGGGTCACCCGCGACACCCTGATCGTCTCCCTCTGGGTGGACGGCAACTACCAGTCCTGGAAGCGCAAACGCATGGAGCGGCGACGCAACCCCGATGGCTTCAGCGGGCGCCGGCCCGGCCGCTTCGTGGTGCCGCGCGCAGAGATCGAAAGCGAGTTCCACAGCGTCGGCTTCGACATCCTTTCCCATCTGGACCTGTTGCCAGGTTTGGCCATGTGGCGGGTCTACGTCCTGCGCAAGGCGTCCTGAGCAAAGGAGCTTTTCATGTCTGCAGATTCCGCCTCGATACCCTACCGCCGCTCCCCCATCCGCAAACGGCCACGCTCCGGGACACAACTGCTGATGCTGCTGCTCGACCGGCGCGCCGCGCGCTGGTTGTTGGCGGGTGTCGCCCTGCTCCTGCTGGTGGGTGCCGGAATACCCGCCTGGCACCACCTCTACCCGGCCACCGCCGCGGAGGGCTGGCGCTACAAGGTGCAACTGGATGCCATCGAACGGGTCAGCGCGCTGCTGCCGGACGGCCAGGGCGGTCTGTACCTCAGCCAGGAGATTCAGAATGGCAAGGGACGGATTCTCCGCACCGGGCCGGGCGATCAGCGGCGTGTGGTGGAAACGGGCCTATCCAAGCCCGACGGCATGGTGCGCTATCGCGGTGGCGTCGCCTTCAGCCAGGAACAGGGAGAACACCCGGTAATGTGGCTGAACGACCAGGGCACCCGGCAGCTGTTCAGCGGCGACAGCGTCGAAGGCCTGGCCACCGACGGCCACTACCTCTACGCCATCGAGGATCTCCACAAGAATGGCCGGCTGCTGCGCTACGACCCGGAAACCGACAGTGTGACCACCCTGCGCAGCGGGCTGGACGAGGCCGAGGCGATCGCCTCCTGCCCCGATGGCCGGCTGTTCTACACCGAAAAGAACTTTGGCCACGTACGCCAGCTTCGCGCCGACGGTAACGACCCCGTGGTCCTCGACGGCCTGCATGAACCCGGCTTCCTGCTCTGCAACCGCGAAGGCCTGTGGATCACCGAAGACGCCACCCACATGGCGCGCGTCCTGCTGCTGGACGGCCAGGGCGGCCTGAATGTCGTGCTGTCCCACCTGCGCTCGCCGCAGACCATCGTCGAGACCGCTCCGGGCCGTTACCTGGTCGCCGAGCAAGGGCGCAACCGGGTGCTGGAACTGGCGAGACAGGACGATCACCCCTGAAGCCGGCGCCCGGGAGTCGGGCCTAAACAAAAGCGCGAACAAATTCAACAACCTGACACATCGGTACACAATTTTCACATTTCCCCTGCTAGGTTGTTCCTAACGCCCGCTCGCCGGGTCGGCCGGGAGGGGTCGGGACCGGCGCACCGTAAGGTCGCCAGACGGGCAGAGATAACAACAAACAGGCGCTGAATGAACATCACCATATTCGGAACGGGCTATGTCGGCCTGACCCAGGCAGCCTGCCTGGCAGAAGTAGGCCATACCGTGTGCTGCGTCGATATCGACGAACGCCGAATCGCCCAGCTCAGGCAGGGCCTGTCACCGATCTACGAGCCTGGCCTGGAGACACTCCTACGGGGCAACCTCGCCGCCGGACGCCTGACCTTCACCACCAGCGCCGCTGACGGCGTGGCATTTGCCAAGGTCATCTTCATCGCCGTCGGCACGCCACCTGACGAAGACGGCAGCGCTGATCTGCGGCACGTCTTCACCGTCGCCGACACCATCGCCACACACGCCGCCGAGGCCAAGGTGGTGATCAACAAATCCACCTCCCCCGTGGGCACCGCGCAGCGCCTGAAGGCTCACCTGGACGAAGCCCTGACACAACGCGGTCATGGGTTTGACATGCAGGTCGTGTCCAATCCCGAGTTTCTCAAGGAAGGCTCGGCGGTGGAGGACTGCATGCGTCCCGAGCGCATCATCGTCGGCGTTGACGGCGCACAGGACATCGACCTGTTCCGCGAACTTTACAAACCCTTCAGTCGCAATCATGAAAAGCTGATCGTCATGGACAGCCGCAGCGCCGAGCTGACCAAGTACGCGGCCAACAGCATGCTTGCCACCAAGATCTCCTTCATCAACGAGATGGCCAACCTCGCCGAGCGGCTGGGCGCGGACATCGAAATGGTGCGCAAGGGCATCGGCTCCGATTCGCGAATCGGCTACGACTTCATCTACGCCGGCTGTGGCTACGGCGGGTCCTGCTTCCCGAAAGACATCCAGGCGCTGCAACGCACCGCCGCCGAAGTGGGCTACCACCCGCAAC
Source organism: Pseudomonas sp. BN515 (assembly GCF_029873155.1). Taxonomy (NCBI): domain Bacteria; kingdom Pseudomonadati; phylum Pseudomonadota; class Gammaproteobacteria; order Pseudomonadales; family Pseudomonadaceae; genus Pseudomonas; species Pseudomonas sp. BN515. The sequence goes on from NZ_SSOH01000014.1 coordinate 76,447, forward strand.
TGCTGGAGGCCGTGGAATCGGTCAACCACCGGCAGAAGCACAAGGTATTCGAGAACATTCACCGCCACTACGATGGCGACCTCAGCGGCAAGACATTCGCCCTCTGGGGCCTGTCCTTCAAACCCAACACCGACGACATGCGCGAAGCGCCCAGCCGGGTCCTGCTGGAAGCGCTGTGGGCGGCCGGTGCGCGGGTCCGCGCCTTCGACCCCGAGGCGATGCCGGAAGCCAGGCGTATCTATGGCGACCACCCTGCCCTGCGCCTGGTCGACTCCAAGGAAGAAGCCCTGGACGACGCCCACGCCCTGGTGATCCTCACCGAGTGGCTGAACTTCCGCGTCGCCGACTTCGGCCTGATCCACCAGCGCCTGGGCGACAAGGTGGTGTTCGATGGCCGCAACATCTTCGAACCCGCCCACCTGGTCCGCGAAGGCCTGGCGTACTACCCAATCGGCCGTGCCGCTGTAGGAATCACCCCGCGATGAAGTTTCTGGTCACCGGCGCTGCCGGGTTCATCGGTTTCCACACTGCGCTGCGCCTGTGCAACACGGGGCACCAGGTAGTCGGCATCGACAACCTCAACGACTACTACAGCGTCGACCTCAAGCTTGCCCGCCTGGAGCGGCTGCGCGCGCTTCCCGGCTTCGTCTTCCACAAGCTGGATATCGCCGACCGCGAGGCGATGCAGGCGCTGTTTCACGAGCAGGGTTTCGAGCGTGTCATCCACCTCGCGGCCCAGGCTGGGGTGCGCTATTCGCTGGACAATCCGCATGCCTACGCCGAAGCCAACCTCACCGGCTTCGTCAACGTGCTCGAAGGCTGCCGCCACAGCGGTGTCCAGCATCTGGTCTACGCCTCCAGCAGCTCGGTTTACGGAACCAACGCCAAGGTGCCCTTCGCCATCGAGGATGCCGTCGACAACCCGATCTCGCTCTACGCCGCCACCAAGCGCGCCAACGAGCTGATGGCCCACACCTACGCCCACCTCTACCGGCTGCCCACCACCGGCCTGCGCTTCTTCACCGTGTACGGTCCCTGGGGCCGTCCGGACATGGCGCCGTTCAAGTTCACCAAGGCGATCCTCGAAGGCCAGCCGATCGAGATCTACAACGAAGGCGACATGTCGCGGGACTTCACCTACATCGACGACGTCGTCGAAGGCATCGTCCGCATCCAGGACTGCCCGCCGCCCTACGCGGACGAGACGGAGCAGGCTCGCCTGGGCGCGCCCGCACGGCTGTTCAACATCGGGCTGGGCTCACCGGTACGCCTGCTGGATTTCGTCGGCTGCATCGAGTCGGCAACCGGCGTCGAGGCGATCAAGCAGATGAAGCCCATGCAGCCCGGCGACGTGCCACAGACCTGGGCCGACGTCAGCGCGCTGGCCAAGCGCACGGGCTTTCGTCCCGGCACACCACTGCGCGAAGGTGTCGGTCGCTTCGTCGACTGGTACCGGACCTTCTACGGAGTCTGACGGCATATGGGCAACGAACCGCGCCAGCTGACCGAGATCCAGCGCACCCGCCCCCAGCCGGAAGGCACCCGGCCCCATCAGGCGGCGGCCTTCGCGGCGCCACGGGCGATGCTCAAGGGCCTGGGACTGATCCTCAGCCTGGCGCTGATCGGCTACCTGTTCGACACCAGTGATCTCGGCAACGCGGTCAACGAAGCCTGGATCGACGCCCACATCCGCGGTCACGGCGTCGAAGGCACCCTGCTCTTCCTCGCCGTGGGCACTCTGTTCACTGCGCTCGGCCTGCCCCGGCAGATCATCGCCTTCCTTGCCGGTTACGCCTTCGGCCTGCTGCCCGGCACCCTGATCGCCACCCTGGCGACCTTGGGCGGTTGCCTCGTCACCTTCCTCTATGCCCGGCTGTTCGGCCGGAGCCTGCTGCGCGACCGCCTTGGTGCTCGCGCCGCGCGCTTCGACCGCTTCATCCACGAACACCCGTTCTCGATGACGCTGCTGATCCGCCTGTTGCCGGTGGGCAGCAACGTGCTGACCAACCTCGCCGCCGGCATCTCCAGCGCGCGGCTCGCGCCCTTCCTGGCCGCCAGCTTCATCGGCTTCCTGCCGCAGTCCCTGGTGTTCGCGCTGGTGGGCAGTGGCATCTCGGTCGCGCCGACGCTGCGCATCGGCACGGCAGCGGTGCTGTTTCTGATCTCCGGCATGCTCGGCGCCTGGCTGTACCACCGCCATCGCCATGGCCTGGGTATCGATGACAAGGTCGACGCCGCACTGGGCGAAGCGGAGCAGCCGTGATGGGCACACAACATGGACAGGCGACGACGGCGTCGCAACCAGGGAACGCAATGACTCGTATGAACCCTTCTGAAGACGGACACCGCATGTCGAACAGGCCTTACCTCTCCGTACTGATCCCGGCCAAGAACGAAGCCGAGAACCTGCCCACGCTGCTGGAGGAAATTCGCCAAGCGCTTGCCGGCGAGTCCTTCGAGGTGATCGTGGTCGACGACGGCAGTACGGATAACACCGCTTCGCGCCTGCTCGCCATGAAGCACGCCGGCTACCCGCAGTTGCGCATCCTCAGCCATGACCGCTCGCTGGGCCAGAGCACCTCGATCTACCACGCGGCGCAAGTCGCCGAAGGCACCTGGCTGGCAACGCTGGACGGCGACGGGCAGAACGACCCGGCGGACATCCCCGGCATGCTGGCCATCGTCCGCCGCCCGGACGCCCCCATCAATCTCAAGCTGATCGCCGGCCACCGGGTGAATCGCCGCGATACCGCCAGCAAGCGCTGGGCCTCGCGTTTCGCCAACCGCCTGCGCGGCCGTCTGCTCAAGGACAACACCCCGGACACCGGTTGCGGCCTCAAGCTGATCGAGCGCGAAGCCTTCCTCCGCCTGCCCTATTTCGATCACATGCACCGCTTCATCCCGGCGCTGATCCAGCGCCATCAGGGCGGCATGCTGGTTCACCCGGTGAATCACCGCCCGCGTAGCGCCGGGGTTTCCAAGTACGGCAACCTGGACCGCGCCCTGGTGGGCATCCTCGACCTGTTCGGCGTCTGGTGGCTGATCCGCCGCACCCGCTTCAACACCACGGCCCGCGAACTGGAGAGCTGAGCATGGGTCGCCTCTCGCCCACCCTGGATGGAACCGCCGAACCCATGAGCCTGCTGAGCTCCCGGCGCATCTCGCTGCTGCTCCTGCTGTTGCTCGCCGCCGCGATGATCAGCGCGGGCCTCGGCATGCGCCACCCGTCCAACGTGGACGAAGAACGCTTCCTCGGCGTGGCCCTGGAGATGCTTCAGGGCGGCGACTGGCTGATTCCCCATCGCGCAGCCGAGATCTACCCGGACAAGCCGCCGCTGTTCATGTGGGCCATCGCCAGCCTTACCCGGCTCGGCATTTCGCCGACCATCGCGCTGTTCCTGCCGGCGCTGCTGGCCGGCCTGGTCACCGTCGCCTGCCTGCACGACCTCGGCGCGCGCCTGTGGAACCGCCGCGTCGGCGTGATCGCCGGCCTGCTGTTCCTCGCCACCTACCAGACCTACAGCATCCAGCGCGCGGGACAGATCGACGGCTTCCTGCTCCTGTGGACCGCCCTCGGCCTGTACGGCATGGCCAGGCACCTGCTGCTGGGGCCCGCCTGGGGCTGGTTCTACGTGGCTTGCGCGGCCATGGGCTTCGGCATCATCAGCAAGGGTGTGGGCTTCCTCCCGGCGCTGATGTTCATTCCCTATGTCTTTGCCGCACGCCGTGGCTGGCACGGCGTGGCGCGGATGCCGGGCGAAGGCCGGGCCTGGCTGCTCGGCCTGGTGGTGGCCCTGGCGGCCATCGGCACCTGGCTGCTGCCGTTGATCATCAAGGTGACGCTGTTCGGCGACGAGGCCAGCCGCGCCTACCTCAACGAAATCCTCCTGCGCCAGACCGCCCACCGCTACGCCAACGCCTGGCACCACCGCGAACCCTTCTGGTTCTTCTTCACCCATGTGATTCCCAAGTACTGGCTCCCCCTGGTGCTGGCCCTGCCCTGGCTGGTACCGGCCTGGCGCCGCCAACTGGCCAAGCGCGACGGCCGTTACCTGGTGCTGCTGGGCTGGGTCGTGCTGGTGCTGATCTTCTTCAGCCTCAGCAGCGGCAAGCGCAAGCTCTACATCTACCCCGCCCTGCCCGGACTGGTGCTGGCCACCGCGCCCCTGGTGCCCTGGCTGCTGCGCCGCTGGTTCGCCAGCCGTCCGCGCGGCCGGAAGATTTTCATTGGTCTGGCCCTGTTCTGGTTCTTCGCCTGGTTTGCCCGCGGCTTCGTCGAGCCGATCAAGGAAGGCGTCAATCCGCGCCAGACCCTGATGACCGAAGTGGCCGATGTCACCAACGGCACCGAGCTGATGCTCACCCACTGGCGCGAGGGCCACTGGCTGTATGCGCGCCAGCCCCTGGTGCACTTCGGCATGGTTGGGCCGCAGCAGGTGGAGAAAGCCGCCGAGTGGCTGCGCAGCCACCCCGGTAACTACGCGCTGATCCGGCCTGAAGACCTGCCCCGCTGCTTCAAGCCGGAACTGGCCAAGCGCGTCGGCGATGGTGACGACGAAGACTGGTACCTGGTGCAGGGCAACGCCGACAACGGCCAGTGCCAGGACGCCACGGCCCGGCAACAGCAACCCTATCGATTCGCCTGGAAGCAACCACTCGACTGATGGACCGATAACGGAGTGCGGCCCCCACTGTGGGGGGCTCGCGGCCGGCGCTCGTCCGAAGTACAGGATAAAAACAATGAACAGTGCAGTTGAACTCAAGCGACACACCACCCGGCCGGGGCTGAGCCTTCGCCGGCTCGCCCTCTGCGGACTGGGGCTGGCGGTCCTGCTCGTCGCCGTGGTCGCCACCGGCAAGTTCCACTGGCACCAGCGGGCCTGGTTCTATGTCACCAGCAACCTGCACGCGGACGCCTGGGCGGGCCGCAGTGTCTGGCTGCCGGATTACCGCGTCGAGGTCGAGGCGCGTCCGGTGGAAGGGTTGAACGACGACCTGTCCGCCATCGCCTTCGCCGCGGATCGCAAGGGCCTGCTGGCGGTAACCAACGCGCCACCGGTCAAGCTGCTGGAGCTGGACCACGAGGGGAAAATCACCGCGCAATACCCGCTGGAGGGCTTCGAGGATGTCGAAGCCCTGGCCTACATGGGTGACGGCCAGGTGGTGGTGACCGATGAGCTGCAGCAGCAGTTGGTGTTCTTCCGCCTGCCCGGGCAGCCCGGCCAGGTCATCGACAAGCGCGACAGCCAGACCCTGGCCCTGCCGCTGGCCTCCAGTGCTCACAACAAGGGCTTTGAAGGCGTGGCCTACGACGCCGCCCACGACCGCATTTTCGTCGCCAAGGAGCGCGACCCGCGCCAGCTCTATAGCGTGAGCGGCGTCAAGGCGAGCCTCGGCGGCAAGTTGCAACTCAAGGTGGAAGACCTCAGCGACTGGATCGATCGCAGCGTCTTTACCAGCGATATTTCCGACCTGCATTTCGACGCCGCGACGGGGCACCTGCTGGTGCTCAGCCATGAATCGAGGCTGGTGATCGAACTGGACGAGAACGGCGATCTGGTCAGTTTCCGCACCCTGCTCGGGGGCTTCGGCGACTTGAAGGAAAGCGTGGGCCAGGCCGAGGGCCTGACCCGGGATGACGCGGGCAATCTGTATGTAGTGAGCGAGCCGAACCTGTTCTACCGCTTCAGGAAGAACTGACCGGTAGCGCCTCCCCGGCCTCCACCGGCGCCGGCCGGTAGAGCACCAGGCGGTAGCAGACCAGGCTGATCACCCAGTCGAACAACAAGGTCCAGACGTTGTGGGAGAGGAAATGCGCCCCCTGCATCATCCTCCCCAGAGAGAACAGGCTGCCAAGGGCCAGGGCGCCCACCAGCGCTACTCGTGCCAGGCGCGGACGGCGGTCACGCAGGGCGAAGAACAGCGCCAGCAAGGAGAAGCCGGCCGAGGCATGGCCGCCAGGCCAGCAACGCCCCGGTTTGTCGACGTAGGGATGGTGGCCTACCAGCGGCGAGTACGGCTCGACGCCGCCGAACTCCTCGAGGCTCCAGGGGCATTGCACGGCGGTGACCGCCTTGAGCGGCGTGACGATGGCCGTGGACAGCCCCAGTGCCAATACCAGGTAGCCCAGCGGGCGGCGCCACTGGTGCAGCCGGCTGGAGAGCAGGCTGGCGATGAAACCGGCGATGGCCAGCACGCCGAGACCGATCACCGCCTGCTTGGCGCGGTCGTGCAGCACGTCTTCGAGGAAGGCGCTGTGACGACCGATGAAGCCGGTCTGCGGGTCATAGAAGAGATGGGCAAGGGCGAAGTCGAGCCGCGGTACGTCAACCAGCAGCAGGAGCGCCATGGCCGCCAGCGGCAGGCCGCTCCAGAGCGCGAAATTGAAGGGTCGCGAGTGGGGCATCGTGAAGTCCTGGGTGAGAAAGGGCCGCCGCAGTCTGACGTCCCTCGCGTGAGCAACTGGTAAAGGTCTTGTGAAAAAAGCATCAACGGCGCCCCGGTGCCGGACAGAGGGCAACACGTGCGCATACTGATCATCGAAGACAACCGCGACATTCTCGCCAATGTGCTGGACTATCTCCAGCTCAAGGGCTACGGCGTCGACTGCGCCCAGGACGGTCTCTCCGGCCTGCACCTGGCGACCACCCAGCACTATGACCTGATCGTGCTGGACATCATGCTGCCTGGCATCGACGGCCTCCAGCTGTGCAACCGCCTGCGCCAGGAAGCCCGCCGCGACACGCCGATCATCATGCTCACCGCCCGTGACACCCTGGAGGACCGCCTGGCAGGGCTCAGATCCGGTGCCGACGATTACCTGGTCAAGCCATTCGCCCTGTCCGAACTGGTGGCGCGTATCGAGGCTGTGGTGCGGCGCAGCCACGGCGGGCAAAAGCGCCTGCTCCAAGTGGCTGACCTCAGCTACGACCTCGACACCCTCGAAGCCACCCGCGCCGGCCAGATCATCAAGCTCAACCCCCTCGGCCACAAGCTGCTCACCACCCTGATGCGCAGGAGCCCCGCCGTAGTCCGCCGCGAAGTGCTGGAAGAAGCCCTGTGGGGCGACAATTGCCCCGACAGCGACAGCCTGCGCAGCCATATCCACCAGCTGCGCCAAGCCCTCGACAAACCCTTCCCGCGCCCGCTGCTGCACACCATCCATGGGGTCGGCTACCGGCTGGCGGATCTGGAAGAACGGGACTGAGGTGGGGCAGATTCAGAAGCCAATCCGGTAGGGTGCGCCGTGCGCACGGGCGGTTTGACGGGGTGCCGAAGCCTCGGTGCGCACAGCGCACCCTACGGTCCAGACCGAGCCAGAGGGGGCGGCCTGCGCTTGGGGCGAATTCGCCTTCACAGTTTCTTGACCCCCTTCTTGCCTAACCTGATAGCAGCCGCACCAACAGGACAGGGACATGCCCGCTACCACAACCACCTCCCGCATCCCGCGCACGGTCTGGGCGCTGGGTTTCGTCAGCCTGTTCATGGACCTTTCCTCCGAACTGGTGCACGGCCTGCTGCCGCTGTACCTGGTGGGCAGCCTGGGCGCCAGCATGCTCGCCGTTGGGCTTATCGAAGGCCTGGCCGAAGCCACCGCCCTGGTGGTCAAGGTCTTCTCCGGGGCTATCAGCGACTACCTGGGCAAGCGCAAGGGCCTGCTGCTGTTCGGCTACGGCCTGGCGGCGTTGACCAAACCCCTCTTCCCCCTGGCCGGTTCCGCCGACCAGGTGCTGCTCGCCCGCCTGCTGGACCGGGTCGGCAAGGGAATCCGGGGTGCGCCACGGGATGCCCTGGTGGCCGATGTCGCCCCGCCGGAAATACGCGGCGCCTGTTTCGGCCTGCGTCAGTCCATGGATACCGTTGGCGCCTTTCTCGGGCCACTGCTGGCGATCCTGCTGATGACGCTGCTGGCTGGTGATATCCGCCTGGTGCTCTGGTTCGCGGTGCTGCCGGCCCTGGTATCCGTGGCCTGCATCCTGGTTGGCGTGAAGGAACCCGACGCTTCCCGGCCTTCCCGGCACCTGCGTTCGCCCGTCCGCTTCCGCGCCTGGCGCAGCTTTCCTGCAGCCTACTGGTGGGTGGTGGGCCTGGGCGCCCTGTTCAGCCTGGCCCGCTTCAGCGAAGCCTTCCTCGTGCTGCGGGCGCAGGACGCCGGTTTTTCCACCACCTGGGTTCCCCTGGTGATGGTGGTGATGGCGGGGTTCTACATGCTGTCGGCCTATCCGGCCGGCAAGCTCTCCGACCGAATCAGCCCGACGGGGTTGCTGGCGTTTTCCCTGGTACTGCTGATCGTCGCCGACCTGCTGCTGGCCCGTGCCGGCTCCCCCGCCCTGCTGCTGGCCGGCGTCGCCTTCTGGGGCCTGCACATGGGTTTCAGCCAGGGCATCCTCGCGGCACTGGTGGCCGAAACCACCCCGGCGGACCTCAAGGGCACCGCGTTCGGCCTGTTCAACCTGGCCAGCGGCGCCGCCCTGCTGGTGGCCAGTGTGCTGGCAGGCTGGCTGTGGCAGAGCCTGGGCGCGGCCAGCACCTTCCTTGCCGGTGCCGCCTTCTGCGTGGCGACGCTCCTGCTGCTGGTGCTGCGTCGGCGCTAATCGAAAGTCGGGCTGCCCTCCCTGCCTGCCGGCGCGAACCTTGGTCCGATGGCCCGGGGCGGCTGCCGCCCGCCCCTGGGCTGGCACGCCCAGGGCAAGGAAGCCTGGGCGCTGGTGGCCGCCAGCGTGCTGGTGGCGCCGTTGTTCCTCTGGGCGCCCTGGCTGTGCCTGACGTTGTGGTACTGCGCCGGCAACTACTACTTCACCCACAAGCAGGCCCACGACCATCCCGACTGGGCGCGCAAGCACCTGCCCTGGCACTACGACCACCACATGGGTCCCAACCCGCAAGCCAACTGGTGCGTGACCAAGCCCTGGTTCGACTGGGTGTTCGGCACGCGGGAGCATTTCGTGGGGAGGGAGCGGGAGGCGGCTTCTTGAAACCGAGGTTCCGAGCTGCCTGAAACACCCTCACCCCCGGCCCCTCTCCCAATAGGAGAGGGGTGACTCGCTGACGCCGCGCGCGAAAATTTCCGGCGATAGCGTGCGATAAATGCTGATGTGGGTTCTTGGGCATACTGCAAAGGAATCTTAGAAAAGCCCAGCCGGTTCGGCCTGGATGTCCCAACTGAAGATCAGCACCTCCTTCGCCTCGCTCCCCTTGCCACCCCCGACCGTGTACTTGATGTCCGTCGCCTCGACATGGAAGTCGGCGAAGCATTCGCGGATAACAGGGTGGTCATTGAGACTGATGATCGCCTTGCCCTTAATCACCTTGAGCATCCTGGCCATCTCCTGGTACTGCTCGAACTCGAAGGGCACACCGTAGCCCTCGGTCTCCCAGTACGGCGGGTCGCAGTAGAAGAGCGTGTGCTCGCGGTCGTACTTCTTCATCACCTCCTGCCAGCTCAGGTGCTCGATGTAGGTGCTGCTGAGCCGCAGATGGGCTGCGGACAGCGTCTCTTCCAGACGCAGCAGGTTGAGCCCTGGTGGCGTAGTGGTCGCGGTCCCGTATGTTTGGCCATCCACCCGCCCACCGAACGCGCTTTGCTGCAGGTAGTAGAATCGGGCCGCACGCTGGATGTCGGTCAGCGTCTCCGGCCTGGTCATCTGCAGCCACTTGAACACTTGGCGACTGCTCAGCGCCCACTTGAATTGCCGGACGAACTCCTCCAGGTGGTTCTGCACCACCCGATAGAGGTTGATCAGCTCGCCATTCACGTCATTCAGCACCTCCACCTCGGCCGGTACCGGACGCAAGAAGAACAGCGCGGCGCCACCGGCGAAGGGTTCGACGTAGCAGCTGTGCTGGGGAAACAGCGGGAAGATTCGGTCGGCGAGCCGGCGCTTGCCGCCTAGCCAGGGGATGATCGGTTGTGCAGACATGGTGCCTCCTGATGGCTGGGGGCGCTCGATGGCGGTCGCAGGAGGCTCTCGGCCTTCAGGTGGTTCAGTGTCCGGCAGCGCGGGCACTTGATTTGGAGTTCAACGAATCCGCTGGCTCTCGCCAGCATGCGGCTACAGTGGCCGCAACGAATGTCTTGCATGATCTGCAAACCCTTTGCACTTCTGATAGGCTCCCCGCCGCTCACGCGTGAGCAGGGGGCCTCGGCTGGCTTGCAGGGTATGACTGCAGGTCGGTGGTCAGCTTGGGTGCTGGAACACTGAGGCTGACCGCCCTCTTCTTATCCTTCTACCGGGCACAGCCCTCGCTCGGGCGCCAGCATCCATAGATGTTGAGGCGTGATCCGGCGCAGCGCCTCCGGGCGGAACCAGGGCTCACCGGCCTGATCGACCGCCCAGGCGACCAACTCCGAGCAGAACCACGAGTCTTCCTCCTGCCAGTCACGGTGCAGCCCGAGGCCGGCCACGGCCGTCCAGTCGTAAGGCTTTCCGATCTGACTGCGCGCCGCGTCGATGATCGCCTGCGGGTTGCGTGCCGGCAGGTCGACCAGCTTGTAGTCCGAGGCGCGCTGGATAGCGTAGGCCTTGGATACCTGCCGCACACCACCCAAGGCAACGGCCTCGACCACATGAGGTCCGGCCACTAGGGCAACATGGCTCCAGCGCGACCAGGTGGCTGTGCGGATCAGTCCGCTGAACGGGTGGTGCGTCGTACTGAACAGCAACTGAATGCCACTCATGGCTCATACCCCCGCGTTGTTGCCTATGCCGGAGACAGCTGCCTCGATGCTGGCGATTGTCTGTGTGGCTATGTCCTGCGCCTGCTCAACATTACCGGCGGCCATCGCCGCGCGGACCAGTTCCTTGGCCTGCAGGCGCACGGTGCGCAGTTGCACCAGGGCGGCGTTGTACTGGGCGGCCTCGCCCAGGATGCTGTCGGCGGCTTGCTGCGGGGTGCGGCCGTTGATGGCCCAAGCGGCAACCATCGGCGGCACGGCGCCTTGGTAGCCGGCATCGGCGAAGGCCTTCGCCTCCATGGCTGCGCGCTCGTACTCCACCGCGCGCAGCGGGTCACCGGCCACGGCTTCACGGGCGGCGTCGGCGGCTGCATCGATAAGGTTGCAGAGGGCGGCAGACGACGGTGGCGCCGGATCGGCAAGAAATGGACGGCCAGCTGCGTCAAAGTCGATCACCAGCCCTTGCGATTGGCCTGCCAACAGGACGGCATGCTCCTCGGCAGTGATCTCCACCACGTCAGCCGGCATGTTGTCGTCGTGGATTTCTCGGCTGTAGAAGCCACCCGTGGATTTAGAGAAGTACATAGTGGCTCCTTAATTACCTTTAACGATCCAGCGGACGACCTGAGCTGCCGAATGTGAGTTGGTAAACGAGATCTGGCTGGTGCTGACAAGGGCAATACCGCAGGAACCTTGAGAAACACCTGCGAATGAGCAGACACCGGCCAGAATCGCATTGGGGAACGTAATTGGCAGGGTAATCACCTGGGGGGAGTTACCAGCCGGTACGCTGACCGTCCCCCACTGCTCGATCTGCCCGCTGGGCAGCTTTTGGTAGCCGTTAAGTACGAGCGACGAGCTAAACGAGTCGTCATATCTCAAGTTGTTCAACACCGCCCACTCGGTACCGTTGATTGCAGTCACGACGACGGTCTGGCCGCGAACAAGCCCAAAGCTAGTAATGCCATTCAAGTTCATGGCAAACGTGGCGCCGCCCGAGCCCTGGATTGTTGCAGATCCGCGACCCAGCATCGCAATGGTGACAGTTGACCCAGAAGGTGCCCCCAAACTCGCCGGGGTCGGGAATAGAACCGACCCACCGTCCACGGGCTGAAAAAAGCCGCCGAGATGTGCTTCAGAAATGACCGTACCGTTCAACAGGGAGCCAAAGGTCCGATAATTTCCAAGGGCGCGCTGCAAAAACGCCGAGTTTACAAGGCTCTGATCGTTGTCAAATTGAGGCGGTGTTGGGCAGGTCGGGTTGCCAGTAAATACCGGTGAGGCCAGCGGGGCTTTCGCTGCTAGCGCGTTGGTCACGGTGGTGGCGAAGTTCGGATCATTGCCCAGCGCGGCGGCGAGCTCATTGAGGGTGTCCAGGGCACCTGGTGACGAGGCGACCAGTGCGGCAACCGCCGCCTGGACGAAGGCGGTGTTGGCCAACTGCGCGCTGTTGGTGCCTGCTGCAGCTGTTGGAGCCGTTGGGGTGCCAGTCAGAGCCAGGCTTGCGGGAATGTCTGCGGAGGTCAGTGGCGACCCTGACGTAACCAGGCCTTTGGCATTGACGGTTACCTTCGGGTAGGTGCCAGCCACCGCGCCGCTGTCGGCCAAAGTCAGCACGATGTTGGCGTTGGCGCTGCCATCGAAGGAGGCATTGCCGCTGCCGGCGCCGCTGATCGACAGCGTACGAGCCGTCGCCAGCTTGGTTGCCTTGAGCACCGCCACGGTACCGTTGAGGAACGCATCGATCTTGGCCTTGAGCCAGGCGGTGCGATTGCCGAGCTGCTCAGCCTGGAGGTTGGCGATGCCACCAGGCCCACCTAGCACCGGGTCGGAGGTTTCGATCTGGTAGACCCCAGCAGGGTAATCGGGCGTTTCCGGCAAGTTAGCCATTAGCTGCTCCCATGGTTGTATTGGCCGTCGTACGCGGCGACTTGGTTGTAACGGATGGCTACCGCCGAGTACTCCAGCGAGGCGAGTCGGCAGCGAGCCGGCGCCGTGGCCTTCAGCACGCGACGGAGCAATTCGGCCTGGTCATTGGTGATGGGCTGGGCGAGGAACACGCGGTACACCGGCCAACTGCCGGTATCGCCGTAGACACGGATACCGTTGAAAGTGGCCTGGCCGTCGTAATCCAGTCCGCCCAATCCCTCCAACAGGGTCACCTCCCCGAAGCCCAGCAGGCGGATCACCTCGCGGATCGACCAAGGGGTGCCCTTGTAACGATGCAGGGTGACGGCGTTCTTGATCAGATTGCGGCGGACATCTTCGGACTCGGCCAGCAGCCAGGCCGCTTCATCGAGCAGGGAGAACTGCTCGGCCAGGTTCGGCAGCAGGGCCGCCTTGACCTGGTCGACCAGGTAGACGGCCATCGCCCCCAAATCGAGGTCGGCATAGGTCTCGGCGAGCAGTTCGCACAGCTGGGCGAAGCGCTCATCCCCGGCCAGTGCCGGCGGGAGCTGTTGCTCAGCCATCGACCACCCCGGCGTCCGTCAGCACGATGCCGGTGCAGTTGGCCCATTGGTGCGATTGCACGGCCGTCAGCACCGGCAAGGTCACTGCCGCCCGGTACACCCCGACCACCTGCAGGACAGCCGTGAGCTGCTCAGGGACGATGTCGCGCCCCAGGCCGGCGCGCAGATTCGCTGCCCAAGCATCGGCCGCCGCCTGGGCCAGAGCCATGGCCCCGACCCGGTCGGCGGTGGCGTAGAAGGTCAGGCTGGCCTGAATGGTGAACACCACCTGGACGGGGGCCAGCGCATGCACCGTGTCGCACAGCGGTCGGCGCTTCTCACCGCTCAGGTAGTTCAGCACCAGGGTGAGCATGTCGGCGGTAGGCAAACCGCTGGAGGTCAGGGGGTACACGGCGACATGGCCATCGAGCTGACCATCGTCAGGTCCCTGCACGGCCACGTCGACGATGTCCTGGTGAACCGACAAAGCGTGGAAGCGGTAAGAGCCACGGCTGCCAGCGTTGGTGTAGGCCTCCGGCGCCAGGATGATGCGCTCGCGGTAGCGGTCATCCAGCTCTTCATCGGCGCCATCGGCCGGCACTGTCACGTTGGTGGCCACCAGCCCTTCGAAGGGGGCGCTGGGCAACACACTGATCTGCCCCGCCGCCCAGCCATTGCCCGCAGCGCCGGCCGTCTGGCAGGTGGCCGAGGTCTGTACCTGGGTCTGACCGGCCTGGATGGTGGCGTCTGCGTCGGTGGTGAAGATCAGGCGGCCATCCTGGCTGGTTACCTGGGTGCCGGTAGGGATCAGCAGCGGTAGCGCCGCGACCTCGCTGACACTGAACTGCAGCCTGCAGCGCGCCGGCTGGGCGAGCAGCCGGGGAGTGCCCACCAGGTCGCCCAGATAGTCGAGGATCGGCCCCGAGCTGAAACGCACCAGGAGCTGCTCGCCGGCATGCTGGATGGCCATCAGCGCCAGGCTCTGTGCATAGGCCACCTGGTCGATGAACAGGCGCTCGATCTGCGCCGGGTACAGGGTCTTGCCGGACTTCGCCTCGTAGCGGGCGACCAGGTCTGCCTCGATGGCGGCCGGATCGATCTTGACGAACTCAGGCGGCGGCAGTTCGCGCATAGGGCACCTCGGTTTGCTGGATTACACCGTCAGCGATGCGCCAACGCACCCGCAGGCGAACGTGTGCCTCCTCGATGTCAACCTGCACGTCCACCAGCGCTACGCGGGTTTCCCAGCGGCGGATGGCCTCCACGGCTTCGCGCACCAGGTGCGGCGTGACCCGGTTGGTTGGGTAATCGATGTAAAGGTGGAGGTCGCTACCGAACTCGGGGCGATGGGGGTCGCTGCCCCGAGGCGTGGTGAGGATGATGCGGATGGCCTGGTCGATGTCGCGTAGGCCCTGCACTGCCTCGCCTGGCGTGCCTAGAGCGGGTTGCCAATGGGCGGAGGTGAGCGTGGTGTAATCGATGGGCGTGGTCATGCGCCCATGGTGGAGGGATAGGCTAAGTTGAGCTTTTAATCGGGTTTAAAGAGACCGGAGGTTGAGCCCATGCCTACATTTCCGCTTGTTTCCGAGCTGCCCACGGTTCTTGAGGCCAGCGGCTGGTCCTGGCAACGATTCGACCTGTACAACCACGACGGATTTTGGATAGGTACTGATCTAGAAGGGAATCGCTGGCTGACGAAACTACGTAGGGTTGAGTATGCATATCGTGAGATCGTATTCGACCGTCTTGCCCAGCGTATGGGATGGTCCTGCCAAAGCACCACTTTCCTTCAGCTATCCAGCGCGGATGCAGATTATCTTGGGGTAACGGAAAGAGTTCATGGCGCCCATTGGTTCCTGGATGAGCATTCGCGGGACCGGGCATGCTCTTCTGGCTGCCCCTTCGAGTTCTGCCTGGACCGCCCCTTCACCAGCATTGACGACTTCGACGGCTGCGGTATCAAGAATCTGCTGGACTGGCCCAAGGCAGACTTTGCTGCCTGCCTTTTTGGCGCGAATGAACCCTCAGACAGGCTAATCACAGTGGACCATGAGTTGGTCATCATCGACTCTGAGCAGATGTTTGCCAGCTCTCCATGCGCTCTATCAGGTTGTGCATGGTGGAGCACGTCAGATGGCGAAAGCTCGCCCTCAGGTCGAGCATTGGCGCTGGAGGTTTGTCGAGACATCCACGGACTGACGGCTGATGATCTAGAGCAAGCTCTCTCAGTACCCCGGGGAATCAAGGTGCCTACTCGCAGGTTGAAAGATACAAGATCACGCCTTAAGGCCAGCTATGAGTTCGCAAGCGAGCGGGCAGCACTTTAGTGCGAATGGTGGTTCGAGTTCCCCCCGTCATCCATGATCGTCCCCGTCGCATGGATGTTACCGTCCACCACCAGGTCGCCCGTCAGGGCCACCTGGGGGATCTCCAGGAAAGCCGAGGGTGCCTTCACCACAACGGGTGCCCCGGTCTCCACGCTTAGCCCCAGGGCACACTTCAACGTGGTCGCCCCCACACAATCGACCGCCAGCACATGTGCCTCCCGGTCATAGGTCACCAGTGTGCCGTCGCTGAAGCGCACGTAGTCGGTGTCCTGGTCCACCACGGGCGGCGGCTCGGCCGTCGAATAGACGCCGCCCAGGAACACGCCCCCAACACCGTCGGCATCGAGCAGCACCGCGACCTGCTCACCCAGTTCGGGCATCAGCGGCCGCCGCTGGGTGCCCTGGGTGTTGCGCTGCGGCACATGGAGCCAGTAGCTCTGGACCCCATCGCGTTCATCCAGCCGCACGCGGATGCGGCAGTTCTTGAAATCCACGGCGCTGACTTCGCCGTACTCCAGTTCCACGGGCATGTTGTCCCCTATGCAGTGGTGGCCGTCGAGCGGTTGTCGATGCCGTAGGCGATCAGTTCCTGGTCCGGCTTGGTGGCGTCCAGGGTCAGAGCAATAGCCGGAGCAGTGACGCGGCATACCTCCTGCTCCGAGGTGTAGCCACCGGCGCGGGTAAAACGGTGCCGGCTGCCCATCACCAGGTAATTGCCACCGAGCACACCCGGCGCCTGCAAGGCCAGCACGTTGCCGCTGACCACGTATGGACGCCCCATCATCGACCAGTTGCCGGTGGTGCGCTCTCGGTTGGCTTTGGCCAGCTCGGCCTTTGCCTTTGCCTTGGCCACCTCGGCCGACGTGCTGCGTGAGCGGCGCTTCTTGGTGTCGGCACTGGTGGTGGCCTGACTCGCGCTACTCGGCACCGCCACCGTTTCCCCGTTCTCGATGGTGTAGCTGACCAGCTTCTTACTCGCCGGATCCTTGTGCTTGACGGTGGCCTTGGCCGGTACCTGCTTGATCTGGTCGCGCAGCATCACGTCTTCCAGCTCGTCCAGGGACACGGTGGCCACCGGGCGGGCGGCGGCTAGGTCAGCGATGGCATGGAACACTAGGCGCCGGCCGACGATCTTGAAGGCGTAGTCGTACTCCTCGGCCAGCTGCGCCAGAAATGCCAGGTCACCCTCCTGCTGGGTAACGCGGTCCAGCTTGATCGGTTCGATGCGCCCGACCAACTGCAGCCCCTGCCGAGTTGCTACCTGTGCGGCCACAGCCGCCAGGGTGGTGTTCTCATAGGCCTGGTGCCGCTGGGTGCGTACCGCGCTGTTGATGCTGGCCGCCAGAGCCCGAATAGTCACCACTGAGGGCCGCAACCTGATCTCGATCTCGTCGATCTCGAAGCTGCCGAGTGGCCGGGCGGCCTGGCCTGTCCAGCCGACGGAAAGGGTAAGCGTATCGCCGTGCCCCGGGTACCAGGCGTCGATCCACTTCCCTTCGGAGTCCTCCAGGGTGACGTTCAATTCGTCGGACTGGCCGGTGAGGAAATCGACGTACTCCAGCTCCAGGAGGTACTCGCTGATATCGCGGGTGATGTTGCGGTTCTGGTAGTTCAGCGAGTAGTAGGCGCTGGGCACCTGGTTCTCGTTCAGCGCATCCATGGCGGCAGATCCTCGGTGGACGCGACGACGTCGAGCAGTGGAATGCGAAGCTCCAGCCCTGCTGGCAGCGCGGTGGAAACCGGCACACGTGGGTTGGCACGGATAATCGGCTCGTAACGGTGCGCACTGCCGTAGTAGGTGAAGGCGAGCTGGTCCCAGCGCTCACCCTCGCGGGTGATGTGGGTCAGGTACTGGTCAGCAGCCATCAGGCCCTCCTGGTGACGATATCGGCAGCCATGCGGGCGAAGCGCGGTGCAGCTCCATCCATTTGCGTCATGGCCGTCGCGATGCGGCCAGCGGCATAGTCGACCTGGTTAAGGATGGTCTCGGGAGTCGCTGAGCCGAGGGCGTCCTGGGCCTGGTTGACCTCGCTGGCCGCGCTGGCCCCCAGTTGCACCAGGTCGGCACCGCTCTCCATCAACTCAGCCGCCCCGCTCAGCCCCAGCAGCGAGTCCAGCGCCTGGCCGCCAAGGCTGAGCAGGCGCGGCGCCTGGCTCATCGCGGCCAGTGGATCGCTGACGCCCTGGACCGTGCGATACACGTCCATGCCTTGGCGCAGCAGGCCAGCGGCCTTGCGCCCCATCGACAGCGCTTGCTGGAACGGGGTGACCGCCGGCAAGGCGGCACCGCCGACGCGCGCATCGGGGTTCGCAGCCAGGCCCAGCACGCCGGCTCCACTGAGCAAGCCACGAGGAACCGGTAACGGCTTGGTGTACTTGCCGGTGTACTCGCGAAGCGTGAGGTTCAGCGAGGCTGCCACCAGACGGCCGCTGCCTTCGGTCTTGCGGGTGGTGACATCCAGGGCAGTGATCAAGTAGATCCCACGGTAATCGCCACTACCCAGCACATAGGGCAGCGGCTCGTGAGCAGACTTGGCCTGTTTCAAACGACGCAGTTGGGCCTCGGGATCGCCTACCGCCGCATGCAGGGTGATCTCCAGACTCACCTCGTCCAGGCCTTCGCCGATCCACTCCAAGAGGGGCTTGCCCCGCAGACGAGCATGCTCGGCGTACTCCGCAGTGGTCCGCTCGGACTGCGCCGAGGGGTGCCCCAGAATCTCGAACTCAATTGAGCCCAGTACTGCCCAGATCATCCGATATCTCCATAGCTACGACGCACCATGCCCTGCTGGTAACGCTGCATCAGCCGCTCGAACTCGGCGAAGCTGAGCGTCAAGGCCTGGCGCACCTTGCCCTCCAGGTCGCTACCGCCCTGTACCTGAATGGTCGGGTTGAAATGGACAGTCATCCCGCCAGCGGTGCCGGTGCCGGTGCCGGTGCCGGCGGGCATAGCAGCAGCTCGGCTCACCGAAGTCATATCGGGCGCCGCCATTGGCACCCGACTGTCCTCAGGCATACCCAGGGCCGCCTGACGCACTGGGCCCGACTGGGCGGTGATGCCAAGCGCGGTCCTCTCCCGGGGCGGTGGTGCCGGTATTGCGGGAACGGTCGACGCCAGGCTCGGAGGCTCCAGGCTGACCTTTGTGGCAGGCGCCATGCCCAGGACCGCCTGGCGCACCAGGCCAGCCAGGGTGGTGAGGCCGAGCGCGGTTCTCTCCTGGGTCGGCGGTGCCGGTATGACCGGAGCGGTCGACGCCAGGCTCGGAGGCGCCAGGCTGACCGTTGTGGTAGGCGCCATACCCAGAGCTGGTTGTCGCTCCAGGCCAACCTGGGCGGTAATGCCGAACGCGGTCCTTTCCTGGGGCGAGGGTGGCGGAATAACGGGAGCGGTCGACGCCAGGATCGGGGGCGCCAGGCTGACTGCTGTGGCCGCCGCCATGCCCAGGGCCGCCTGGCGCACCAGGCCAGCCTGGGCGGTGATGCCGAGCGCGGCCCCCTCCGAGATGTTGGCGCCATAGCCCATGAACACCCGGCTGGGGGAGTGGATGCCGAGTGTTTCGGTGAACCAGCCTTTAATCGACGAGCCGATGCCAACCACCGCATCACGGGCGCTACCCAAGGCTGAGGTGATGCCGTTGACCAGACCGCTGATCAACATCCCGCCGAACTCGTTGAACTTGCCCGGTAGTTCGACCCCGAAGTAGTTCATCACGCCGGCGAAGGCCCTATAGAACAGGCCCAGTGGGGAGAAGTTCAGCAAGGTGGCGGCGATGCCAGATAGCCCGCCACTGAAGCCCACCTTGATCTCCGACCACAGCCCACTGAAGAAGCCCTTGATCGGAGCCCAGTTGCGATAGATCAGATAGGCGCCCAGGGCGATACCGGTGATCAATAGTCCGATGGGGTTCATCAGCAGCGCACGCCCCAGCCAGAGCACAGCCTGACCGGCTAGGCGCAGCCCCATGAGCAGGCGTCCACCGAGCACCGCCCCCAAGGCCAATCCACCGCGCGCAGCCAGGAGCAGGCCTCGTCCACCAAGCTGGAGGCCATACAGCAAAGTGCCGCCGAATATTTTGCCGAGGAACAAGCCGCCCCGGGCTGCCATCAGCAGCGGTGCGCCGAAGGCCATGGCCACGCCGCGCAGGAACAGGCCGCTGAATTTCAGCACCGTGAGCAGACCGCTGCCGACACGGGTCAGCCCGGCGATGGCCGGTGCGAACTTACCCATCTGCCACATGGCCCGTAGAAGGGTCCACTTGGCGGACAGCGACGTGATGGTGGTGGTCATGGCCACGAAAGGTGACATGACCAGGTTGGCGCCGTAGGCCAGGCCAATAAAGGCCAGTTTGCCTGCCAGCAGACCACCGACCAGGCCCAGAACGGTCTTCACCAGAACCGGACTCTCACCGGCCCAGGTGGAGAAACTCTGGACCACCGGAATAGCCGCCCGAGTTACGTCCACCAGAGCCGGCAGGAGCATGCCGCCAATGGTGATGCCTAGGTCCGACAAGTTGTTGGTCAATGCCTTGAGCTGCTCCTTGGGGCTCTCCATACGCTTCTTCCAGTCGGCGTCCAGCACACCCTGGTCAGCGGCGTTCATGCTGCCCTGTTGGAGCTCGGCCAGGTCCTTTCGGTTGGCCAGCGCGGGCCGGATGAAGGACAGCACCTGCTGGTCGGCAAACAGCTCGCCCAATTTGTAGGCCTCATTCAGCCGGTCCAGGGCCGCCTGGCGCTCCTGGTCGTCCTTCAGCGCCATGGCCTTCTGGAACGCACCCGCTGCCGCCGGCCCCTTGCTGCCCACGTACTGAGTGATCACCTCCAGCATGGCCTGGACCGGAGTCAGCCCCTTGGCCACCAGGTTCTTCATGCTAGCCTGCAGGTCGATGCCGGCATCCCCAAAGGACTTCAGCGTGTCCTTGGCGGTGAGCTTGGAGAGGAAGTTCTTGAAGTTGTTGGCCGCTTCGTCGTTGCTGCCCGCCCCACGCTTTGCAATCTGTAGAGACGCGCCGATTTCGGCCACTGCCCGCTCACCGGTGACGCCCAATGCCGCGAACTGGGGAGTGAGTTGCGGCAGCCATTTGGCCATGTCAGCCAACTCGAACTGACCGCTTTTGCCGGCAAAGGCCAGCATGTTCATCGAGCGTTCCAGGCCGGCGGCACCGATGCCCAGGTTGTCGTTGAGGGCGATGGCCACCGCGCCCAGATCGTCCATGCTGGCGCGTGTGGCGGTGGCCGATTTGGCCAACACGGGGGCGTAGGCCTCCAGTTCCCTCACATTGGAGATGCCCCCCGCGATCAGCACCTGGGCACCGGCTGCCATGTCTTTCTGGGTCTGGTTCCATTTCAGGGCCGAGCCACGTAGCACGTTGCTCAGGCGCTGCTCTTCGGCTGCGTCGAAGCCGCCGGTGATAGCGATGTCGTTGACCTGGTCTTTGAAGTCAACGGCGGTGCGCCCAGCCATAACCAGCGGGGCGCCCAGGGTCACCGCCGTGCCAGCGGTCTCCATGAACTGGCCACGCAGATCGGCGCGCTGCGCCTTCAAGGTTTCGCCGCGGGCGATGCTGGCAGTCAGGCGATTCTGCTTCTGGACCAGCTGGTCGATGGTCTGCCCAACCAGGTCGTACTGGCGGCGCAGGCGCTCGACACCCGCACCACCCCGGGCGACCGAGGCGGCGAGTTCAGTGCCAATGAGCTTTTGCTTGGCCGTCAGGCCATCGGTGGCTCGGCCCAGTTGCTGCACGGTGGAGCGTGCGCTGCCGAAGGCGGCATGCAGCGAGCCGCTGACTACCGCGCCGATCTTGAGGCCGACCAGGACTTCGTTCGCCATGGATTGTTTGCTACGCTGCAAGCATGTTTGAAATCGTTGCCACCCGCACCGCCTGCAGCCTCTACGTCCTGGTTATCACCGGAGGCGTAGTCGCGCTCGCCTGGCTGTGCCTGGCAAACCTTCCCCTGCTGGGGGCGGTGGTGGCATTCTGTGTGGGCCTGCCACTGCTGGCCCTGGTGGCCGCCCCCCTTGCGGCGGGCGGCTCGTTGCTGGTGGGACTGCTAGCGGGGTTACTCGCTATCGCTGGTTCAGCCGTTCAGCGAGTTCGGCACGACGGTTGATCTCCCGCTCGCACGCCTCGCACCACCACCAGTATTCGCCCATCTCAAGATTCGCTATCTCGCTGGGCTGCATCTTCAGCACCAGGAGCAGCGCCTCGTCCCAGGACCTGAGAACCGTCTCCGCCGCCAGCCATTTCCCGAAACACCAGGGTCACGGTCTGCGAGTCGGCGATGTCCAGTTCGCCTAGGTCCTCCAGGGTCAGGCCGGTCATTTTGGCGGCGAGGAAGTCCTCGACATCCGCCTCGTTGCTCGAATGGCGCTGTGCGGCGGCAATGTCCTTGCGTTTGAGGCGTCGGATCGGCAGCTGTTCGATGCGGGTGCCACCTGCCGAGGTGAAGGGAAACTTGAGGGGGATGTGCAGGGCTTCGGCCATGTTGAGTGCTCCGGCTGAATTGCTCGAATGGAGCCCAGAGCATCGCGCCCGGCCGTGGTGCAAGCTTTTAATCCGGTTTAAAGAGATGTCCGAGGAGGCAGGAATGGAAGAGGAAGTGACACTGGAGCACGAGGGGAAAACCTACTCGGCCAGCTATATTGCGTTCGACGATGAGATCCTGGTACTGCTGCCGGATGGGTCTGAACGAAGGTCCACATTGGGTACGCTGACCCCGGTGCAAGCAGCTAAAGGACGCCTGCGCGTGTACATCCGCGCCCTCATGCACAAGCGTTGAGAAAAGACGAAGCCCCGCGCGGGGCGGGGCTTCGGATGACATCCATGTCTTGGGCGTCCATGCCCTTCCAGACTACGACTGCCCGATGTTGCGCCGGTAGCGCGCCAGTTGATCCTCACCGTTCACCTTGAAGATGTTGGCCATGTAGTCCAGGAGCAGTACCTCTTCACCATTGAGCACCTGGCGGACAAAGGTCGCGGAGAACGGCGTCTCGAACTTGGTCACCTCGCGAGGCTTGAAGCTGCCCAGGGCATATTCCTTGGGCATGATGGTCATGAAGGTGACCAGCGGAATCTCGTCGACTAGGCCGCCGTTGTTGAACACCTGGACGTTGGAGCGGCACTGCAACTGGATCGCCTTGAACGGCGTAGCCATTTTGACGCTGGCATCGCGGTAGCGGCTGTTCCAGACAATCTTGCCCTCCATCTTGTCGAGGCCGTCCGGCAGTTCGATCAGGCCAACCATGCCAAGGCCCTGGTGATCGGACATGACCGCCTTGACGCTGCCCAGTTCTACTTCCTCCGCTTGAGCGAAGAAATCGCGGCCATCCAGGTAGAGGTTCGCATTGGTGATCCGGTGAGCGACTACGCCTGCCATTTATGCAGCTCCCTTCAAGTTGGCCAGGTATTCCCCGGTAATTTCGGTCTCGAACGTGCCGCGCTCGAAAGGTGGCGGCACCGTCAGCTTGTAGTTGAACAGCAGGTGCCCCTGCTCCAGCTCCGTTTGCGGATTGCGCGCCGGGTCATACCAGCACTCGAAGCCCAGCAGGGCGCCGTCGCCGATCAGCTTGCGGCCGAACAGGTTGACGCTTTCGGTGATGCTGTCGATCAAGGCCTGGGTGATCGGCCTATCGACGAACTGCAGGGAGCTGTAGCGAATCGACTCGTCGATGATGTCCTTGGTACGACGCACGTTCTCGAAGTTCTTCATGTGCGTCACAGTCGGCCAGGCCGCCGTGCGGTTGCCCCAGAGCCGCAGACCGGTGCCGAAACTGTTGAACACCGTGGTGATGCCGTTCTCGTTGAGCAGGTTCACTTCGCTGTTGGCGTCATCCACACGGGCAGTCAGCGGACGCTCCAGACCGATCACCCCAAGCAGTTCCTGGTTCGAGCTGGACCACCAGTAGCCGTTGTCGTTGTCCACTTTGGCTCGCAGGCCGGCGGCACGGATCGACAGCGGCTGCAGGCGCTCGCCATTGCTGGCGGCGTCGTAGACCTTGACGTGCGGATAGCACAGGCGGACGCGGTCGCTGCTGGTGTTGAAGTTGATGGAGCCAGCCGGACCACGGCCAGCAATTGCCTGGGAGACAGTGGTACCGATGGGCGCATCGATGTAGGCCACGCCACCCATCTGCTCGGCGGCAGCAATCAAGTCCACGCTCACCGAGTTGAGAGTGGAGAATCCTGGGGCGATGAACAGCTTCGGGAAGAAGCCGAACAGGTTGTAGCTGTCGGCGAACGCCTTCAGGCCGGAGCGCAGACCTGCCACGCTGACGCTGCCGATGATGTCAGCAGCGGTCACCAGGCTCGGGTCGGCGTAGTCGTAGGTGCCCTTGACAGCTGCTTTCGCCGCGATGCTTCCACCCGGTATACGGGTGACCGCACCCGTGAGCATGTTCACCGAGTAGTCGGTGTCCTTGACGTAGGTGGTGGCGCCATCGGTGGACTTGAGCGCCAGGGTGAGCAGCGCTCCATGGCCGAGCTGCAGGCGATCATTGTCGCCGAACTGGCGATCCTGGTTCGGGACGTTGGTGCGGTGAACGGCGGGATCGAGCACGTTCACCACCAGGACGGTGCCGGCACCGAAGGCGTGAATGCCGGCCAGCGCTTCGGGGATGCTGAAGCCCATGGCAGTCAGGGACTCGGGACCGAACTGGGCATCGTCGGTCTCGGTCTGCGACAGGGTCAGGGTGTTGAGTGGACCGATGGGGGCCGTGCCGATCAGGGCGATGACAGCGCTCTTGACCACGCGAATCGCTCGCGGACCACGCTCCACCTCGGTGGTTTCGATTCCGTGCAGGAAATTGGCGGACATCACTTGGCTCCTTTATCGCTGGTGGTCTTTTCAGCCGGGACTAGCTCCAGGTGCTTCAGATCCAGAAGCACCTTGGTGTACTCGTGATCGGCCGGAAGCGAGACCGTCCGGTTGGTGCGCAGCAGGACGTCCAGCACTTCGTTGCCGACGCGCAGGGAGGCCGAGCTATTCGGCCCCTTGTAGAGATACTTGGTGAGTTTCACGGATCATCCTCATAGCGAACTTGGGTGAGTAGCGGCCCGCTCTCCGGGCCCATCTGCTGCAACTGGGTTGCACGGGTGGCAATGTCGAGACCGTACTGCCACAGTCCCTGGATCTGACCGATGAACTGCTCGGCCACCGGCCTGCAGGACTGATCGCAATGAGGTGGCCGCCACCCTGCTAGGCAGTTGCGCACGTGGTCCAGGTGGGCGACTGCGCCGTTGCCGCCGTTGAGCTGGCGAAACACCAGGGTCAGGCGGAAGACCAGGTCACGGGCCTGGAAGACCGCATCGATTGCCTCCGAAGCGCCGAAGCGGGACCGGCCGTAGGCCACCAATACGGCGCCGCGCGGGTGGTTAAGGCGGTAGGACTTGGGGTCCTCCGGGAACAGCTCGATTGCGAGTTGCGCGCCGAAGGCCGTCTTGAGCCGCTCGATGATCGCGTCCAGGAGCTGCTCGGTCTGGGTCTTGGGCGTGGGCACTAGTAGCCCCTCCACAGATCGTCATCGAACTGCTGACGGCGGGCACGCACGCGGATCTCGCCCGGCTCCGGGGCGGTCTGGCCACTGGGCATGCCCAGGGTGACCACGCCGTCGCGGATGCTCTCCAGCAGCTTGATAGTGTCCTTACGGCTGTCCTTCACCGCATCGGGGATCGCTCCCTCGGGGCGCCGCTGGTACAGCCAGTGACGGGTCAGGTACACCACCGCATCCCGCAGGACAGTCGGCACCGGATCGAGCGGCAGGACGTAGCGGCCTCGCAGGTAGCCGTCCACCAGCTCTTCAGCCTGGCGGACGCCGTCCTCGATCACGCTCTCATTGGGCAGCTCGGCGGCGGGGTCATCGCTGGAGAGCTGGACCAGGGTCAGCTCCGGGATGGCCTTACCGATGTCCTGGCGGGTGCAGTAGCGCATGGTCAGATCCCGCGCACGATGCGGATGACGTCGCCGTCCGCCGTGGCCGCATCCAGGGCGTAACCGTTGCCGACGCCGGCGGCTTTGGTGATGGCCTTACCACTGGCGTCGGACTGCACCTCGGCCCCCGCCGCAATGGCGTTGCCGGCCTCGACCAGGATGACGCCCAGGACGTTGCCCGGAGCCATGTTGCCGGCGTCCGAGTCGTATTCCGCCACGCCGAAAGCCTTGGCGCCAGCCGCACAGGTATTGCCATCCAGGCCGATGAAGCGCTGCCTCGTCAAAGCACCGAGCGCCAGGATGGACGCCACCAGGACCACGTTTTGACCTTTCATCCCTTCGACTCCTTCTACTGATCGATCCGTTCCAGATGGCGAGCCAGCTTGGCGCTCGGCTCACCTTCCAGTTCGATGGTTTCACCCTCGTCCACACGCTCACCGTCGATGTCCAGGTCGATGCCGACGACGCGATACATCCTGGCGATGGGGTTACTTGCCGAGGTTCCATCCGATTCCTCGCTGGGCATCGCTACCCGGCCAACATCATTGCCTGCAGCTGGGCTGGCGCCTCCTGCCGAGTCTCCGGAGACCTGCGTTTTCATGGACTGGTCGCTGGTGGCACGAGCATCCGGGTCACCGGCGGCCGGTGGGCTGCCCGCCTGCCCAGCGGCGTTCACCTGATTTCCGGGCTGCGCGTCCGTAGCGTTCGCACCTGCGACCTGATCCTCGGTGGCTTGTGCAGCGGTGGTTTTCGGCGCGGCAGTCGACGGGGTATCCGTCGACGCTGCGCGGGTGTTTCCTCGTCCGGCCATGATTCACCTTCAGGCGTTGATGTCGGAGATCAGGTAGCCGGCATCGGCGCCCACCACCACCGGCTTGTAGATGTCGGTGTTGCGCACGTAGCGCACCTTGCCGCCGGCACCCGGGTAGGTATCGATCTCGGGCATACCCTTGCGGCGCAGGGTGTAGCCGAAGCTTGGGGTTTCGTAGTCGGCCTGCTCGCCCGCCGCCGGCTGAGCCACGTAGGCCAGCATTAGGTTGTCACCCCAGATGTCCGAGGTGGCCGCCTTGGGGCTGGTAGCCGCCAGGGCCTCGCCGATCACGATGCGCTCGACGCCGAACAGTGCCTTGAGGTGTTCGATGGTGAGCACTTTCTTGTCGTCGGCGCCCAGGGCAGCGGTCAGCTTGGTGTGGAACTTGAGGCTGGCGTACACCGAGGCGCCCATCAGCATGGTGTTGGGGCGCACGCCAATGCGGGAGCGGATGACTTCCTTGCCGGTCTCCACCGCCCCCACCGGGTCACCGCCGTTGTTGCTCCACTGGCTGGCGCCGGCCAGCGCGACCTTGGCGCCGGTCAGGTAGGTGGCGGGGTTCTGCGCCAGCTTGGCGCAGGCTACCTCGCGACCGAGATCGAGGCCGTCGACCACGCGGCGGGAACCGCGCTTCTCGGCGTCGAACATGGCCTCGGCCTGCTCCCGGTAGTCCACCGGATAGGCCAGGTCGTGCTCGCGCAGCACCACATCCAGCTCGTCGTCATCGCCGGGGGTCATCACATTCGACTGGGCGCGAATGGCACGCTCGGTCTCCCACAGAAGGAAGGCCTCCTTGCCGAACAGCGGGATCACTCCCGCTTCCTTGTCCATGTAGGCCACCGGAAACAGCGCTTCGCCGATGAACTGTGCGTTGCGGTAGCCCCGGGCCAGGCTGGTCAGTACCGGGTCAACGACCCGCAGTTGCTTCAAGCGGTCTGCCATGATGGCTCCTTACTGGTTGATGAGCTGGCGCACGGCCGACTCGTACGGGATGTTTTTCTCGGCAGCCAGGGCGGTGGCGCGGGCGTGCAGGTTGAGACGGTCTGGGTCGGTGGCTACCTCGGCAAACTCCAGCTCTGCAGCCGAACCGTGATTGCCTTCGCGGCGATCCTTGCGGGCCACTTCGGCAAAGCTGATGCGCTCGGGCAGACCGCTGAAGATCGCCTTGAGGCCATCCGAGACCGGCTGGCGTTCATCCCCCTCGCCGAATTCCAGCGGGGCATCGCCCGAGTCGGCGAAGTCCAGGGCGGCCACCAGGGCAGCGCTGTGCTTGGGCAGCAGCTTGCCGGCACCGATCAACTCTTCGGCGAAAGCGACGTTGGCCGAGTGGGTGGCTTCCTCGCGGGACTTTCGCTGCAGGTCCTGGTGTTGCTTCACCTGGTTCTTCAGGCGCTCGTTTTCCGCCTGCATGGCGGCAATTTCTTCGGGGCTCACGGGAGGCTCCTCGACGGTTGCGGGTGGAGTGGGTTCGGAGAAGGAAGTGCGCGGCTCGTCGTCGCGGCGGGCAGCTTCGGTCAGGCTGTTGATCTGCCAGTCGGGAATGACCTGGTCGGCTACCTCCAGGCCGCGCTCGCCGATCAGCCAATCGCGCAGGCGACGCCAGAGGGAGGCACTGGTCTCGTGACCGAAGTCGGCGAACTCGACCACGCCTTCTTCGCCCTCGGCCAACTCAATGGGGCGCAACCCCTTCACCGCAGGTGGCTGCGCGCCGAGGAAGCCGACGTGGCGCAGGTAGTACACGCCGGGGACCGGGTTGCTCGGTGAGTCCGGGTGATAGAAGGAAGCGGAGATCTTCTTGAAGCTGCCCTTCGCCACCAGATCAGCGAAGGCCGGGTCGATCTGGGCCGGCGTTGCGACTAACCCCTCCGCCGCAGCGCTGAGGG
Source organism: Pseudomonas sp. BN515 (assembly GCF_029873155.1). Lineage (NCBI taxonomy): Bacteria > Pseudomonadati > Pseudomonadota > Gammaproteobacteria > Pseudomonadales > Pseudomonadaceae > Pseudomonas > Pseudomonas sp. BN515. Next base: position 104,517 of record NZ_SSOH01000014.1, read on the forward strand.
ACTTCACCCAGCCAGCGGCCGGGGCGTCATGCTTCGGGTGCCCGATGACCAAGGGGGCCTCGTGCAAGGCCGGGTCATAGGCCCGCACTGTTGCGGCCAGGTCCGACTCACTGAAGTTGAAACTGTCGCCGCTCATGGCGACATGCTGGCCGGGCTTGAAGATGTGCAGTGGTTTCATGGCTGCGCGCTGAGGTGGTGAAGATGCGCACAGCCTGCCCGGCTGAGTGGCCGGGGGCTTTTAATCAGGTTTAAAGAGTCATAAACGTGGCTCGGGGTGAGCCGCTAGAGGGGGGTTCTTTTGCCAAACGGGCTAGAGGAGCCCGTCTGTTACGCCCAGCGATCTTCCGCTATTTCGACAGCGACGCTGAGGTGTTCCATGTGGTCGTAATGATCCGACTGCTCATCGCCTCTCTTAACCACACGAACATCACTGATGTAGTTCCCGGAGTTGAAGATTGCCTGAAGGACGTTCGTAATTTTGCCCTCAAGCAACAGGTCTCCCTTATCAGTCGTTGCTACCTCGATGCTATAGACACATGCCTTGTCATCAAAAAAGACACGGACCAACCTGGCCTCGTTGTTCACGCTGTTGTTATCAACGACCTTGGAAGCAACGGTCGCGATAAAACGCTCCTGTTCCCCTGGATAGCTAGCGCGGCACTCCAGAAGCACCCGGTGGCGATCAACTGTGAACCATTCTGAGTGAAAACCTGGAACCGGCATCTGAACCTCCTGTATGAATGAGTGCCAGCCAGCTTTATAAAGCCTTTACAGCGCTTTTGCGATTGGCAGGCAATACATCGGAGCAAGAAGAAGGAACTCGCACGCCTGGAGCGCTTATAGGCGGGCCGCTTTTTCGAGGTGGTTTAGGGCGAGGTCGAGAATGGATTCTTCGGCCGCCGGTTGCAGTTTGCCGTCGGCATCCATCGGCAGATAAGGACGTGCCGGAATGTCACCCCACAGGTTGGGGAACTCTTCCTTCTCACCACCGAAGTGCATCATCGCGGCATAAGGTTTGTTACTACCGACCAGGGCGCTGTTGTCGTCGGCCTCGGTGCTGACGGAAGCTGCCAGGCCACCCGCGCTCACCTGGAGCATTTGACCTGGCCAGGTACCGCTGGCTTCCCGGCGGCCAGTGGTGACCTCGGACAGCGAGGGCCAGTCGTCGTTGCCCTGGCCTTCACCCGCGAAGTTCTCCTCGGTGATGGAGGCGAATTCGGCGGCGATGCTGCGCATCAGCGGCGCGGTTTCCCCCACCGCCCACTCGACGCGGCGCAGGGCCTCCTGCAGGCGGCGGTGGTCCAGCTCGACTTCGATCATGCGGCCTCCCGCTTACGTCGGAGCGCTTCGGCCAGTCCTTCTCCCGGGGCGTAGTTGAAGCCGGGGTCCACACTGAACACGACGGGCCTGCCATTGGCATCAGTGGTGCGCACTCGGGTCACTGCAGCGGTGTAGATCTCGCCCGTGCGCTTGTTGGTCCCAATCTCCACCGTATCGGTACTGACGGTTCCCCGGCTGTACGCCAGGGTGAGGCCACGGCGTTTCATGGCGGCTTCACTCAGCGCCGTGACACGGCAGCGGCAGTTGAAACCGTTGGGCGGGAAGATGGCCGACCAGATCGGATCGTCATGGCGGTACACCTTGCCGTTTAGCATCGCGTGGCTGGGGCGGGTCATGCCGTCCATCACGGCAATGTACTGCCAATACGGATGGGTCTCGGCGGTGTCTTCCATGGCGGCCTTGCGGCCAGCCATGTAGCTGCTCTGCAGGTTGGTCTGATAGATGGTCTTCAGGCGGCGCGGGCTACCCAACTGGACCAGCTCGGCATCGCCCTGACTGTCCACCAGCACCTGCTTGCCCCACCAGCCTTGCGCTTCGAGGACTGGCTGCAGGTCGGTGATGAACTGCTGGAGGGTCTTGCCGTCCTGGAGGGCAGTCTCCAGGGCCTCTCGGATATCCGAGAGCACGTCCAGGCGCATGGCCTTGGCCACGGTGAACGCCTGCTCATGGGCTTTGTCCAGCATCTCCTGCCAGTTCCAGGTGATGGTGTAACCCTTACCCTTGAGGTACTCGATGGCCGCCTCGGGTTCCAGGCCGAAGATGGCCTTGAGGTCCGCCGGGTTGACAGGTTTTGCTTTGCGCCCAGCCATCTCAATCCTCCAGGTCGGCAGCCGCACTCAGGCGGCCCCAGGTGTCGGCGAAGAACATCAGCCGGGTCAGGGTCGCCTGGAGGGCGCGAGCGTCCAGGTCCGGACTGGTTTCAGCCAGCAGGCCGAGCACCTCGGTTTCATCGCGCCCCTGCTGCAGCGCCTCAATCACCGGCAGCAGTGCCTGTTCGGCCTGCTCCTGGAGTTGCTCGGCCTGCAGGCCGGCGACGGCCTGGTCCAGCGCTACCTGGTCGAGCACGGGGCGCACGGTCGATTCGGCGAACTCAGCGGCGACTGCAGCCGGAGCTTGCTCCTCGACGATATCGCCGTCCTGCAGGTTGTAGATACGCTTCCAGTACACCGGGGTGAACTTCACGCCGGCGTCGGTAAGGGACTTGTCGCGCTCGGCCAGGGTCTTGTCGATCTCCTCCTGCTCCCACAGCTCGTACACCGGGGCGGCTACCTGTTCGCCGAAGTTGAGATCCACGACCCGCCGGATTACCGAGTTGAGAGTGGCGGCCACGATACCGGCATCCCCGTCGCGAATGTCCTCGGTGACCTCCAGGCCAGCGGTGGCGCTGGCCCGGTTGGTGTTGGCTTCGGTGGTCTGATTCTGCCCGAGCAGCGCCACCGCGATCTCGCTACGGCAGTACACCAGGAGCTCCCGGTACACCTCGGCGCTGCCGCCCTTACCGGCGGCTTCCTTGATCTCCACGCTGGCGTCGTCGGGAATCACGGCCACGGCGTCCTGGACCATGGCATCGAGGCTGTCGAGCAGATCGTCGGTCTCCTTGGTGGAGGCGCTGCGCGGGTGCTTGCCGATCAACCAGGGGCTGCCGTACTTCTCGGTGAACTGCACCCAGAACTTCAACCCACCCTTCATGAACACCACTGGCCAGAAGCACATGCTGAGGTCGGCGAAGCCATAGGGGTTGTCGTAGCTGGCGTCCTGACGAGCTACCACGAAGCGCTGCGGGTCGCACAGTTCACCCTGCAGGCCGGCGTCCCGGGCGCGGAAGCGCAGCTGGTTGTCCTGGTCGTAGAGGAACCACTCGGCCGGTTTGCCCAGCAGATCCTCGGGCACCAGGTGCATGCCCAGCGCCTGCCACATGATCTCCACCGGCTGGTAGCCGAACAGTGGCGCGTTGAGCAGCTCGCGGATAATGCGGTCCAGGTCCAGATCGGCCAGCCAGTCACGCACGAAGCGCTCGACCCGTGCTGGGGCTTGCTCACGCTTCAGGCCGCGCTCCAGGGCGAGGACGGAGGCCTTTCGGCGCCGGATAGTGCCGCCCACCAGGGCCGCGCTGCGCAGGTCGCGGTAGACGGTGATGTCCTTCCCCTGCGCCTTCAGGATGGGGTCAGGGTTGGGCAGGTACATGCCCAGCGCCTGGGTATCAAAGCTGCGGCCACGCGTGGCGATATGCTCGGTGAGTGCCCGCTCTCGGGGCGGCTCACTGAAACGGACGAATTCGGTGGGGCTGACCCACAGACCTTTGCTGCTCATGCGTACCCCTGGGTCATTTGGGCGCCCTGGCGGGGGCGGCGGGACTTGACGGTGACCGGGCCGTTGGGGCCGTCGCTGGCATTGAGGGCGAGGAAGCACGCCCAGGTGCGGTCGGCATGGCCGGCCGAGTCGGATTCGGCGACGAAGCGCGGGGCCCCGGTGGGGCCGGCCACTTTCTGCAACTTGTGCAGATCATTGCGCAGCTCGGAGTCGCCCAAGGGGATGCGGATCTGCAAGTCCTGGAACACTTCCTTGCCGCGCGTGGCCATGGTCAGTTTGCTGGCGGTGCCAAAGATCACACCTTCGACACGCATGGACCCGTGGCGTCGCTTGGCATCTTCCACCGGCTTCTCGCCCATGCCGGTCTGGTCCATGCAGCAGCGCAGCACGCGGTAGCGGGCGAACACGTCATCGAGCAGCGCATCCTGTTCATAGAATGGGGCGCGCTTGCGGGTGATGATCTCTCGCGTCCAATACACATCGCCGATCTGTTCCAACACCCAGATGACGAACAAGTCATTGCGCGCACCGATGTCGACGCCGACGAAGCAGGGTCCGCCGCTATACAGCTCGGGACGGCCAGCCTGGTCATGCTCAACGTCATTGATCAGTTCGTAGCTCAGCCAGGCACTGGCTTCGTCCAGCCACTTCAGCTCGAACTCCTGGGCCCAGGCATCCTCATCGTTGAGGGCGGTGCGCATCTCCTCGATGTTGCGTGGCAGGCCATCGGCCACGGCGCGGTGGATGTCGACCACATGCCGCGACCAGACATCCGCGAGTTTCTTGTCGGTCATCAGCTCATAGAACTTGTTGCCCTTGCCATTGGGCGTGCTGGTGATGCGCAGCTTCCAGCCATTGGAAATGACCGGGAACAGCGCCGTCCAGATTTTGCGGCTGTCTTGGTGGAAGGCGAACTCGTCCAGGAACACGTTGGCGCTGAAGCCGCGGGCGGTATCGGGGTTGGCCGGCAGCGCGGTGATCTTGGAACCACCTGGCAGTACAACATCGAGCATGGTGAAGCGCTCGCCATTGCTACCCTTGAACTCGCCCTCAATCTCCTGCACAGCCATGTTGTAGGCGCGACAGTGTTTTTTGACACCTTCATCCATAGCCTCCTTGGCCTGGCGCTCGCCACGGGAAAGGATCACCCAGCGGGTACGTCCACCGCGCGATTCGACCTCGAAGCAATCGTCGACGATCTCCAGGGTGCTGGTGAAGGTCTTGCCAGTCTGGCGCGCAAACATGGCGATCTTGAAACGCTCACGGTCCAGCAACCATTGCTTCTGGTACTTGAACAGCTGGATTGCCGGCTGCTGGACGGTCATAGCCCGTACACCTCTTGGCGGATGCGCTGCAGGGTTTTGGGGGACAGGGCACCCTTCTTGCCGAGGTCATCAAGTTTGCTTTGCTGTTCGCGCACTAAGCGCTCCTGAGCCGCCCGCTCGATGGCCTGACGCTCCTTCACACTGAGGGTACGGGCCTCCATGGTCGCCTTGGCGGCGCGGGCTAGCGCCGACACTTCGGCAATAGTGACCTCGTCTTTCTCATGGGCACCCATGGCGGCCTGGTAGGTCAGGGTCGAGATGGCCTCCACCAGGAGGGCACCTGTCTTGTCGCTGGCATCTTCGCCAAACGCACCGACGAAGGCCTCGGCCATCTCGCGCTGCTGGCGAGCCTTCTCAGTCAATTCCTCGAAGCCCACCTTGAAGCGGCCCAGGGCGCTACGGCTGGGGGCCTTCTCGTTGGGGAAGCGCTTGCGGATGTCCTCAAGCATCTCATCCAGGGTCATCCGATCTTCGCGCAGCAGCTTCTGGATGTACGCCTTGACCACGGGAGGCAAACGGCTGATTGACGACCTGGACATGGGTCAGGCCCCCGGGCGCTTGATGCCGGGCACGCGGGCGCGGCCGGCGGCGATGTCCTGGCCGCGCTCGGTCAGGGTGGCCACCAGCACCGGGCCAATGTCTTCGAGGGACACCGCGCCCTGTTCGGACAGCCACTGCAGCTCGGTCTTCACCTGGTCACGGCTGACGCTGTGGCCGAAGTTGTCCAGGGCGGCATTCAGCACTGAGCTGTTGGCGCGGTAGGCCGGCATCTCCACCAGCAGGCGCAGGATCACCAGGCGCATGTCCTGGCGCAGGAATTCGGCGTATTGGCTCATGCTTTTTCTCGCAGCAGGTAATCGTTGATTCGGTCGACAGCCCGGGAAATGGCCTGCATGCCGGCCAGCTCGGCGCGCACGGCCTTCATGTCGCCCAGTAGTTCGGTGATAGCGGTGTGGTCTGGCAGGTGGCGGATGCGCTCCTCCAGGGCGACGATGCGCGTGCGCAGCTCCAGCAGTTCCTTGGCGCTGGCGGCCTGGCGATTGGTCAACCAGGTGTAGATACCGAGCACGGTGAGGATCAGCCATTGCACGGTCTGGAAGCCGAAGCTGAGTTCGTTCAGGTTCATCGCATCCCTCGCTTCTGCAGGTGCTCCAAGGTGGTTTGGCACTCGGCGCAATGCTCAGTACCGGGCACCGCCTGACGGCGAGCTTCCGGGATGGCATCGCCGCACTCCTCGCAGCGGTAGGCCGACGGTCCGGAGTTGCGCTGGAGCCCGGATTCGCGGGCGGCCAGCGCCGCTTCGGTGAAGTCGTTTTCTTGCGCCAGGTCGGCTACATCCATATGCGGTCAGTCCTTGTGCTGATAGGCGGCGAGTTGGGCTCGGATACCCAGGGCCCAGCGGCCGTAGTCCTGGGCGAAAGCGAGGATGTCTGCCGGGGTGACCCCGCTTTCCAGTAGTTCTTCCGCAGTACCGGGGGCGGGCCAGGCGGTTGCTGCATGGCCGGCGGCGTTGGCGCCTCCGGCAGGGGGGGACATTGGGGCTCCACCGAGTGCGAGGTTGATGTCGCGCACCCAGCCAGCAGTGAACACGCAGTGAGGGAGAGGAACAGGCTTGGCAGCAGGCGCCGGCAAGTAGACGGTGGTGACATTGGGAATGCGCTCCTGGAGCTGTTGGCGGGCATCCGCGAGCTGCTGCTGCGTCTGCAGCAGAAGTCGCTCGGATTCGGTGGCGCGGATGACTTGCTGGTGGTAGCGCAGCAGGCTTTCGTCAGCGGCGGTTTTGCCTTGGCTCGCATGCTCTTTCTGCAGCTTGGCCAGGGCAGAGTTGCCCAGCGCCTCGGCGTGGCGGTAGCCGAAGCCGTAGGCAATACCGGCGCCCGCTGCCGCGCTGACCAGGCAGGCCAACAAGCCGAGCGCCAGGCCAGACGGTAATGGCGTACTCAGTCGATCAAGCACGGCGAGACTTCCGGCGGTTTCGCTCCTTGCGTGCCTTGCGCCGCGCCGCCGGAACGCCCGACTTGCCGGGGCGCCCCATGCGCAGCGGTTGAGGACGGAACCAACTGGCGGCGGCTGGGTTCGGCCAAGCAGGTGTCAGCAACGACACCAGGTGCGTGAACAAGCGGGCGAGCAATCTCATTGCTCGTCCCCCTCATCCGGCCCTTGCTTCACCAGGCGGGCGACGAACAACAGGCTGGCCAGCACGCTGTTGAGCACGGCATAGGCTGCTGGAGAAAGCTGGGCCTGCCAGATCGGCAGCAGGGTGGCCTGCAGGAAGCCGAACAAGGCGATCAACGCGGCCAGTTGCACGCTGTAGAAGGTGTGGCAACGACGCCACTCGGCGATCAGCTTCATGCCAGCATCTCTGCCAAGCGACCGTGCTGTGCGCCTTTCTGGATGCCGGCCAGGGCCAAGCCATCGGCAATGATGGACTCGCCGTACCAGTGGCCGCCGGGCAGCGGGCCGGGGCCGTTCTCGTGGAAGACGATTGCCAGCACCAGGGCGCGCATGGTGTCGAAGTGGTAGACGTCGAGGGTCTCATCGTCCGGGCCGACGCCGAGGGCGCTGGCCACCTGGCGCACATAGGCGTCGGTGTTGTTCTCGAACGGTGGCGCCCAGCGCTGGATGATCTCCCGCACGCTGTCGATACGGCTGCCGTCACCGGCCCGGCGCTTGTCCTGGTAGGTGATCAGGATACGGGCAATGGCGCGGATGCCCCAACGGGAGCCATTGAACTGGACGAACTCGGTGTCGCCCTGAATCTGGGCCTGCCCCTGCCAGCGCACACCCTTGGCGTGGCGGATGTTGCCGGGGTTGTAGTTGCGGATACCGCGAGGGGTGTTGGGTCGCATGGCGCCTCCTGCCTATTCGGCGCCGCTGGGTGCGGGCGCCGGAAACGAACACGCCGCCATAATCGGCGGCGTGTGCAGGAGGGGCTTTTAATCCGGTTTAAAGACGAATTTTCATCGGGCTCTCTCCCGCCAATAGAGCGCTAACTGATATAGCCCGTACGTGGGTACACCAAGGGTGACACCCCAGATGATGCTTTGGAAAAAATGCAACTCAGGTACCGAGTACCAAAGCAGCATGCCTGTCGCAAATGCCAAGGCTGCCGCCACCAGGGTGCTTACTGTTCCGAGTAGGCGGTGCTGGTGCTGGTAGCGATCATCAAGCTGGCGGTAGTTACTCTTGAATTGATCAGCAACCGTCTTGTGCTTGCCCTGTATGAGCTCCCATTGCTGGTCAATTTCAAGCTTGATCGCTCGAAGTGTGTGGCGCTGATTGTTGATTAGCAGATTCATGAGGAGCGCAAATACTATCGCGCCGCTCCAGATCAACAGGTTCTTGATTGACCATGCCCTCCCATTCTCCATCTGCCCACCTATCAGGATCAGGGCTGCGGGAACTGCCAGAAGCTGGTTTTGGATGTCGGCAAAAACCTTGTTGAGCTTTGTGGTGAACTCCAGCTTCTCCTTCTCAACTTCGGCTTTGACTTTTTGGAAGGAAAATTCCGATACGTAGAGTTGGTAGCTGGAAACGACCTGGTCAACCAGTTGTTTGAAATTGGCTAATACTGAGGCGAAGGAAGTCTTCGTCTGGCCGCCAAATAGCTCGAAAAGAACCGAGCGCAGGATCGTGGCTTTCTGTTGTTTGTGCGTTGTGCTTTCTATGAAGTCGCTTTCGAATTCATCAAGCTGAGAAAGTTCTGCGAGGTCAGTCGCTTGGTAGCCCGCCGTGATTTCAAGCTTTTGTTGCTGGAGAAAAATCAGGCTGCTGGAGTTACCTACCTTGGTTTCGTGATCCGCAATCCCCCGCAATGCACGGAACAATTGTGCTGCCTGTTGATACCGGGCAATCGCGACTGGAATGTCCGCGTCGACTGCAGGGTGGGAGTAGCGCAAATCAGCTAGATAGAAACGTGCAGGAGGCTGAATACGCCGCTCCGCAGAAACCAGCAAGGCGTCCAACGACCAGAAAAAATTGTGGGGTGCGGAAAACTCCAGCCGTCGCTCTGCCGCCACCTCAGAGCTGCGAAGCCCCAGCGCATCAAGCTGATCAACGACCTGCTGAAAGTCCCAAGTTTCGGGCAACACACCTTCGATAAAACCACCCTCAATGAACTGGCTTTCGAGCATCTGTTGATGCAGCAGAACAGCCAGATCAAGGGGGTCATTCGGGAGCGCCATTGCCTTTTGCCTGACTAATTTTTTCGATCAGAGATGCGGGAGGTTGCCCGATAACCAGGTTTTCGGTGTCGGCATCATAGTCGACCCGACCATCCAGAACATCCTGGACATCAAAGCTGACGTTCACATTTCCGAATTTTTCGCTGATTCGTTTGAATCGAGTGTAGGTCTTGCGATGCGGCTCGAAGGTCTCGCTAACCGGAAACTCATTTTCCTTAACGAATTCGGTGAAGGAGTTCGGCTCTTGGTCGTTAATGATCCCTGACAAGGCGATCATGTTTACAGGCTCATGGTTGCGGCTCTTCTCGTCAAAGTACTCGTAGGTTTTCCTGCGGGCCTCGCGCTTCTGCTCGGGTGTCCAGCCCTTCTCAGCGGCATACGCATCAACTGCTTTGAGCGCTTGGTCAGTGTTACTTTTCGAGTCGGTGTATTCGGTACACCCCAGCGCCAAGCGGAAGTACCTAGTAACCTCATCCTGCCGGCCACTGCGCTTGATAAACGACAAGTAAGGCTGCTCATTGGCCTGCCATTTTTCCAGGTCAATTCGTGCAGCTTCATGCAGATGGTTGATGTCAAAGGCCAGTGATTCATTCAGTTCCAAGCTGTCTTGGTCAATGCCTGTACCCGTTCTAAGCTTGAGCATCACAATCAGCAGCCAATCTCTGCCCTGATTTTGATACCGCAAGTACAGCGCATACCCACCGGTTGCTGATGGGGCCCCTCCCATCTGAACTGCAATCAGGCGGCTAGTTGTTTTGGATAGTTGAACGACATCAATCGCACCCGCCAAGTATTGTTCCAGATGGTGCGGAAAGCGGAAAATCTCCTGATCCGGATCAAAGCAGCCATAGTTATTTGTCAGGTTGCCATAAACCTTCACTAGCTCATCAGCCAGTGAAGTCATGCGCTCATTCAGAGCTGACGGGTCATCTCGAAATGCCTCATCCACCACATCAGATCCGGCAACCTTTATGAGTCCTTGGATCACTGCTTCTCTGATTTCCATATAACGTCCTTGGAGGCGATGTTTTTTTTGCCAATCAACTCTTGAAAATACGGGCAAGAGCATTGCCCAACGCAGCTAGAACATCATCGCCGCACATCAGCCACCATTCACGGAGGAAGGACCAGAGGGTGTGGAGCATGAGCACTATGACAACGGACACGACTCCCAACTCCAACAGCATGTTGTGTCCATTCTCTTTGAACACCTGCAGCAATGCCCCCCAGACAAAGAATACTGCGAGGGTGAAAACTGCCATCTGCTCTTTGGCCTTCTTGTCCGCCATCTCCGCAACGCAGTGATTGCAGTGCACTCGTCCTCCCTGAACCATCCTGACCTCGCACCGCGTGCAGGGGCTTATGGTTAGTGAACGCAATTGCTCAGGTGTCAATTTGAGCTCCGCGTTCAGCTCATAGTAGTCGCGCCCCGCGATACGGTTGTTGTGTCCATTGCCCTGCATTTCCGACGTTACTCCTTGCCGTAAAAGTCCCTTCCCGCCACACGGTTTCCTGATCCCGTGACTACCTGAGTTCTGGCTCCTTGCTGCTCTGTGTTCGATGGCGGATTCGCGCCGGCTTTCAGCCCCGCAAGGGTCGCAGCTTTAACTGCAAGCGGTGCACACCTGAAGCAATCCACGAGTTCGTTTTCATCAGGCGTCAGCGAACTCGGACACCGTTCTCCCGTGACGATGTACTGGACGTCAGCACCCAGCCTGGCAATCGCCGCTAAATAGCCAGCCTTCGGCTGAGTCAGATCCTTTTCATAGTCGATCTGGCTCTTCTTCGTGGTTTCCGCCACTCCCGCAAACGCAGGCTGCGTAAAGCCAAGCCGCTCGCGCTCTTCCTTCAGTCGGGCACCTATGGTCACTAAAAACTCCCCAAAGGCATTGACAGGTAACGTTTTGGTTACCTAAAGTCGACATACACCAATCAGTTGCGCACCACACGACAACTGATTAGCAATCACAACGCACACAGGACCCCACTCCTATGAACGTTCCTTACCCGCTGCCGAACCGACAGCCCTACTCGGGTGACCGGGTCCGCGAGCTTTTCACAGCGGCAGGCATCTCGATCTCTTCATGGGCCGAGGCCAATGGCTACACCCGCCACCAGGTCTACTGCGTGATCGGCGGTCAGTTCAAAGGCACGCGCGGCAAGAGCCACGAGATCGCCCTGAGGCTGGGCATGAAGCTCTCCGTCGAGCAGCTCGTTGCGTGAGGTTCGCCATGCCACATTTCCTAACCGGCTACCGCAGCACCTCCAGCGTGCGCAACAGTCGCTGCTCCGCCAGACGTACCGCGCCGTCTTTGTCCGGCAGATTCGAAAGCCTCGTGAGATCCGCCATGAAGGCAGGTCTGCTCAAGGCCCCCGTACTGGACAAGTGCTGCACCAGCAGAGCGAAAGCCCCTTCCAATGCCGCCAGGCTGCCCGCGTGTCGATCCAATCGCTCGTGCGTTTCCATTCCGATGGTACCCCGTGTCGCCATCAATTTACCTCAATCAATTGAGCATGGCGCAATGCCATTGCCAATTACCAAAGCCGGATTTTGTTTGGAAGCCCCTTCTGGCAAAGGCTGGGAGTGCTTCCAATGAGCCCCCGTCAGTGGAAACGAGTGCAGCCGGTCAACCTGCGCGACGCCCTGAAACTCTGCCAACAGCATGCCAAGGAACGCTTCAACCACGGCATCGAGCGCATCGCCGCGCTGATGGGGCTGGAGGACCACTGGGCGCTCTACAAGTGGATCGCCAACGGGCGCATGCCGGCTGTGTTGATCCCGGCCTACGAGCAGGCCTGCGGCATCAACTTGGTGACCCGTTGGCTGGCCGGCAGCAGCGGCAAGCTGCTGATTGACGTACCGACCGGCCGGTCCACCAGCGCGCATGACATCCAGGCCCTGCAGGCGGTACTGCACGAAACCACCGGCCAACTGATGGCCTTCTACTCCGATAACGCCGAAGCCAGCGCCACCTTGGCGGCCATCCAGGCCGGCCTAGAGGAGCTGGCCTGGCATCGCGGCAATGTGCAGCAGCACGCCCAGCCGCAGCTTGAACTGGGAGATCAGCCGTGAGCGACGACAAATACACCAGCGAGCAGGTGCAGCGCGTGCTGCGCGTGATGCTGGCCCTGGCCGGCAACGAGTTCCGGGGCATGACCCTGAAGGAGGTGGCCAGCGCCGCCGAGTGCAGCAATGACAACGCCCTGCGCGCCCTGGAGAACCTGCGTACCGCCGGCCTAGCCGAGCGCACGACCTACGACGACAAGCGTTGGATGCTTGGCCCGAGGTTGGTCCAGGTGTCATTCGCCTTCGATTCCGCCCTGCAGAAAGCCCAACGTGAACTGGACGAGCGCCGCCAGCGCTTCACCCGCACCCCCACCTGATTGAAGGAAGCAGTACATGGCCCGCAAAGCGAGCACCACGGAGACTCAACCCATGGCCGAGATCAACCAGGACGCCTTCCACGAGGAAGCCGGCGCCTTGGGAATGCTCGGCGCCATCGCCCAGGGCATCCAGGACGAGCGCGACCTGGTCAACCAGCTGCTTGGTCAAGCCCAGATGGCCGGTGCATTTGAAGATTTTTCCCGCACCGTGCGGACTTCCAAACTGGCACACGTCAAGGAAAACAAGCTGTATCGGGCATTAGCCGGCATGAAAAGCCCGCACGGTGCGGAAAATCTACGTGGGACTTGGGAGGAGTTCTGCGGTCTGCTGGGGCGCTCGGTTGACCAAGTGGATCGCGATATCACCAACCTCCGCGCCTTCGGCGAAGAAGCCCTCGAATCCATGTCCCGCATGGGCATCGGTTACCGCGAGCTGCGCCAGTACCGCAAACTGCCTGAGGACCAGAAGGAAGCGCTAATCGAGGTGGCCAAGTCCGGCGACAAGGATGCCTTCGTCGAGATGGCCGAGGAACTGATCGCCCAGCATGCCAAGGAAAAGGACGACCTGACCCGCAAGCTGGATGACGCCCAGCATGACTACGACGCCCTGTCCAAGGTCGAGGCCGACACCAGCAAGAAGCTCCGCGACACCAAGCTGCAGCTGGAGCGCGCACAACTGCGCACCGCGCCTTGGAGCGAGAAGGTTGCCCCCTTCCAGGAAGAAATCGCCAAGCGCCAGTCGGTGATCGACGAATCGCTCGGCCGCCACCTCCAGGCCGTCGAGGCGCTCGATGCGTGGTGGCTGGGCGAGCTGTCCGGCAATCCGGACTACGACCCGGAATCCCCCGCCGAGATGCCGCTGGAGGTGCAGACCGTTCTGGTCGAGCTACACGACTCGATCAATCGCGCTGCCCACCTGGTGGCATCCGCCCGCAACGAACTCTTCAACCGCTTCGGCTCAGAGCTGACCAAGGCACGCCAGCACCTGCTGGAACTGGACGAGCAATCTGCCTGATGGACACCAAGGGAGTGGTCGACATGGCTATGACGCCGGATATCCAGGAGTACCTGATGGGGCTCGCTCGGCGCCTTGAGGCGTCCGACTGGGGCGGCCGAGGGGTGGTCATGGCGGACGCCGAGGAGTTCCTCGGCTGGTCGCAGGCCACTATCTATCGAAATCTCAAAGCTGTCTGTGGCTGGAAGTCGGAGCGCAAGGCGCGCTCCGACAAGGGCTCGACCAGCGTGGCGGGTGAGGCACTGCAGATGCTCGGTGCCATGCAGCGCGAAAGCCTGCGCGACAACGGCAAGCAGACGCTGTTCACCACCACAGCGCGCTCGATCCTGGAGCAGAACGGCATTCACCTGGGCGTCAGCAACGCCCACCTCAACCGGCTGATCGCCGCGCGTAGCCTGAATGTGGCAAGCCAGCGCCAAGTGGACCCGGTGCAGTCCCTGCGGGCGCCGCACCCGAACTACCTCCATGAGGTCGACCCGTCGCTGTGCCTGGTGTACTACCTCAAGGGCCGCCAGCACATCATGCGCGAGCGCGAGTTCTACAAGAACAAGCTGGAGAACTTCGCCAAGGTAAAGCTGAAGGTCTGGCGCTACGTGCTCTATGACCGTGCCAGCGGCGCCCTGGCGACCTGGTACTGCGAATCCGCAGGCGAGAGCCAGCACGCGCTGTTCGAGTTTCTGATGTACGCCTGGAGCAAGCAGGAGGGCCGCCTGCTGCACGGCGTGCCCAAGTTCCTGCTGTGGGACAAGGGCTCGGCCAACACCAGCAACGCGATCAAGAACCTGCTGAAGCACCTGGATGTGGAGCCCCTGGAACACAAGGCGGGCAACGCTCGGGCCAAGGGCGGTGTGGAGGTCGGCAACAACATCGTCGAAACCCAGTTCGAGAGCCGCCTGCGCTTCCAGCCGGTGAACGACATTGCCGAGCTGAACGCCGCTGCCCAAGCGTGGGCCGAGGCGTACAACGCCAACCTGGTTCCGAATCAGGACACCCGCCTGCGCCGTGCTGGCATGGTCGAACCGGTGGCGCGCTATGACCTGTGGCAGTTGATCCGCGCCGAACAGATGCGCCTATTGCCACCGGTCGATGTCTGCCGCGCGCTGATGACCAGCCGCGAGGTGGAGCGCAAGGTCAACCCCGACCTCACCATTCAGTTCAAACACCCAAGCGCCGAAGCATCCGCCTACTACAGCGTGCGCGGCCTGGACGGCATCACGGTGGGCAGCTTTGTCAGCATATGCTCCCTGGTGTACGGCGAATGCGCCATCCAGGTGGAGGTGCCGCGCTACGACGGCGAGACCCTCGTCTACCGGCTGGAGCCGATCCGCGACTACGACGTGTTCGGCCAGCGCCTGGATGCCGCCGTGCCCGGCCAGGAGTTCAAGTCCCAGCCGGAGACGGCCATCGAACACGCCGCCAAGGCGATGGACGAGCTGGCCTACCCCGGTCAGGACGCCGACCAGGCCAGGGTGAAGAACGTCACCCCATTCGGTGGCCAGCTCGACGCACACCAGCACCTCAAGCAGGTGGAGCACCCAACCTACCTGCAGCGCCAGGGCAGCACCATCGAGACACCGGAACACCTGCGCTCCGACGTACCGAAGCTCTCGGCCATGCAGGCCATGTTGCGAATTGCCCAGGCTATCGGCCGCAACCTCACCGCCCAGGAAAATTCCTGGCTGCGCAGCACCTTCAAGGACGGCGTACCGGAAGACCAGGTCAACGCCCTTATCGAACAGTTCACCCGGCCGGCCGTTGTTCCTCCGGCCTCCAACGTCACCGGCCTGCGGGCCGTGTAGGAGCACACCATGCAGATGAAATTGAAGCGGGTCCTTGTCGACCTCGGCATTCCGCAAAGCGAACTGGCCGCCTCCCTGGAGAAACCGGACGGCCAGCCCCTTAGCCAGGCCGCCGTGGCCCAGTTGGTCAACCACGGCCAGTGGCCGAAGACTCTGGACCGGGGCGGCCTGGAGCAACGGATCAAGCAAATGCTGTTCGCCCGTGGGGCGAACGATGACCACATTCGCGACCTGTTCGTGATGGAAGAAGCCGATGCAGCGCCAGTCTTGGCGGGCGACGCTGCATCGGCGCTCAGCAATGCCAACAGCAAAGAGAGCGACACCATGCTACTACGGAAGTACACCCTGACCCCCGAAGCCAAACGCCATTTCCGTCTGCCTCGCGACCCGTTCACCTACGAGATGCAGTCCGGTGAGGACGTGTTCCTGTCGGATGACATCCGCTATGTGCGTCAGGCGATCCGCCAGACCGCGAAGCATGGCGGCATGCTGGCGGTGATCGGTGAGTCCGGGGCCGGCAAGTCCACGCTGCGTGAGGATCTGGCCGAGTGGGTCCAGGTGAACCAGGAGCCGATCACCATCATCGAGCCCTATGTCCTGGGCAGCGAGGACAACGACCGCAAGGGCAAGCCGCTCAAGTCCATCGACATCATCAGCGCCGTGATCCGCACCATCGCCCCCGGCGACAAGGCGCGCGGCAGCCTGGAGGACCGCTCTGAGCAGATGCACCAGCTGCTGAAGAGCCAGGTGGGCAAGAAGCACGTGCTGATCATTGAGGAAGCACACGGCCTGTCCGAGGCGACCATCAAGCACCTGAAGCGCTTCTACGAGATCAAGAGCGGCTTCAAGCAATTGCTGTCGATCATCCTGATCGGCCAGACCGAATTGGACGTCAAGCTGTCCGAGAACAACGCGGCCGTGCGGGAGGTAGTGCAGCGCTGCGAAAAGATCTGGCTGCAGCCCCTGGACAGCAATGTCGAGGCGTACCTGAAGCACAAGTTCGCGCGGATGGACGTGGACTACCTGGACGTGTTCGATCCTTCGGCCTTTGCCGAGATTCGTCACTGCCTGCGCAGCACTGTCCCCGTGGGACGCGGGCCGAACCGTAGCGCCCAGACTACGTCGTTGTGCTACCCACTGGCGGTGAACAACCTGGTCAGTGGAGCCATGAACGAGGCAGTGAAGGTTTGCGAGCCGAAGGTGACCGGTGAGCTGATCGCCGCCGCTGTGCGGGCGGGGGTGTGACCATGGCCGTCATTCAATTTAAGCCGGCCGGGGCACCGCAAGAATCGCCAGCACCAGCACCAGCACCAGCACCAGCAGCGCATCACGCGCTGCCAGTCTGCACCGTGCTGACTCCCGAACTGGCCCAAAAGCTCGCCGCCGTCAATGCGGTGAGCCGGAGCCTACGGGAGGCCGGGGTGCAGATCGCGGCCACCGTGGTCCTCGATCTCACCATTCTCATCGAGGCCGAAAGCTCCGACCGGCTGGCCGCTGTGTTCAGCAAGCGGTGGCAGGGAGCGCACTGGACCACCTGCGGGATGTACACCCGCAACGTCGTCTCCATTGAAGGCGTGCGCATCGCCTGGCTGACCCCGGTGAAGGAGCAGGATCGATGAGCATAGAGACCCAACAATCTCCGGCTCTTGTTATTCCCGCCGGCTTCGTCATGAACGCGGCTGGCCACTTGGTGCCGGAGCACCAGGTGCGCGAGCACGACAAGCTACGCGACCAGGTCGCCCGCGACCTTTCCGCTGAAGCCTTGACGATCTGTGAGGCGTTGACCCGATTCAAGAGCAAGGCCCTGGCCGACATCGACGACCTGATCGCGATCTCCAGTCAGCGCTTCGGCGTCAAGCTGGGGGGACAACGGGGCAACGTCTCCATCACCACCTATGACGGCCAGTTCAAGATCGAGCGCGCCATGGCGGATCGGCTCACCTTCACCGAGGAGATTCTTGCGGCGAAGGAGTTGATCGACATCTGTATCCGCAAATGGAGCGACGGAGCCAACCCACACCTCCGCGTCCTGGTCGACCGTGCCTTTAGTGCCGGCCGCCACGGCCAAATCAAGACCAATGACATCCTTGGTCTGTTGCGCCTGGAGATCGACGACCCAGACTGGAAGGTGGCGATGGATGCCTTGAAGGAAGCCATCCAGGTGAATGGCAAGGCCGTTTACGTCCGCGTCTATCAGCGGGTCGGCAACACCGAACGGTACGAAGCCATCAACCTGAACATCGCGGCGGTGTGAAATGAAGTCGGCACCGTCCAAACCGAACCGGCTGCGTCTGATCAAGCTGATACATGTCGCTCGCCGTGATCTGCAGATGGACGATGATACCTATCGCCTGATGCTGACCAGCATGAAGGGCTTGGACGGCGCCACCTCCACCGCTGACTTGAGCATTCCAAACCTCTATCGGGTCCTGGAACAGCTCAAGCAGAAGGGGTTCAAGATCCGTCCAAGTAAGACGACCAAACGGCCGCCGGCTGGTGACCCTCAGTCCAGGAAGATCCGTTCGCTGTGGCTGACCCTCCGTGATCAGGGCGTTCTGCACGACCCGTCCGAAGACGCCCTGGTCCGGTTCGTCCAGGGCTTGACCGGGGTGGAAGCTCTGCAGTGGCTCACCTCTGAGCAGGCCAGCCAGGTGATTGAGGCCATGAAGAAATGGAGCGCTCGCGTTGAACAGGAGGAGGTATGAAGAGCGACAGTCGTAGCCCTGCTGGAGACTTGCTGAATGATCTAGCCGTCCAGGTGTCAGTCGCGGCCGTGGAAGCCTTTGGCGTCTCGGAGGAGGCCGCCGACGCACTGGGTACCGATGTCGCCATGCGCATGATCGAGCAATGGGGCGGCCAGCAGCTTTACATGCCCAAAGGCGTGCGCATCGAAGCGTCCCGTCTCCACCACCAGATCTACCAGGAATGGAGGGGACGCAACCATCGAGAGTTGGCGCGGAAGTACGGCTTCTCGCTCCAGTTCATCTACCGAGTAATTAAGGCGCTGCGGAAGGCAGACCTCGATAGCCGTCAGCGCGATATGTTCAGCCCGGCCAGCAATGACTGACCGGGCCTCCCGCCATTGCACCATTCCCAATCGGGTTTGATTTCCTATCCCTAACTGGCCCAGCCTATCCCGGACTATCCCAGGTTTTTCTCACAGTGCCCCTAGGGTTTATCTCATCCCCTCTCAACTCGCGCCGGCCATCGCCGACTTCGGCACATACCCTGTAGGGGCGAATTCATTCGCCAAGCGGGCCGCAGGTCCGCCCCCGCTCCACTTTGCGCATTCCTGATATCGCCACGCCTTCCCCCGCCTTAACGTTTCTCCGGCAGGCACGGGGCTCCCGTGCCCGCTCGACAACAACAATAAGGAACCACCGCCATGCTCAAGAAAGCTGTACTCGGCTGGCCCCAGATCGCGGGGCTCGGTATCTCGCTGGTGATCGCCGGCCAGTTCTCCGGTTGGAATTTCGGCCTCGCCGACAACGGCTGGGCCAACATGCTCCTGGCCACCCTGCTGATGGCCGCGCTGAGCTGTGGGCTGGCGCTGTGCATCAGCGAGCTGTCCACCGCCATGCCCCATGCCGGCGGCGTATTCGCTTACGCGCAAAGCGCCTTCGGCCCCTTCGTCGGCTACCTGGTGGGCTCGGCCTGCGCCCTGGCGCTGACCATCGGCACCGGTGCCGCCGCCACCTTCGTTGCCTCCTACATGGAATCGGTATTCGGCTTCGGCGGCTGGCCGGTGAAGCTGGCGCTGTTCGCCCTGATCATCGGCGTGCATATCCGTGGCGTCGGCGAGGCCCTGGGGTTCACCCTGCTGGCCGGCGCCATCGCTGCCGCGACGCTGCTGGTGTTCGGCGCCGCCATGGTGCCGCACCTGGACGTCGCCAACCTGACCGGCACCGCCGGCAGCTTCGGTGACGCCCTCAGCCTGCGCGGCATCTTCGCCTGCGTCCCCTTCGCCATCTGGATGTTCATCTGCATCGAGCAGGTCAGCTCCGCCGCCGAGGAAGCGGCCGATCCGGGCCGCAGCATGTCCCGCGGCATCATCGCGGCCGTCGCGACGCTGTTGCTGACGGCCATTACCGTGCTGATCTGCGCACCGGGCGCAGCGGGCGTGCAGGTGGTGGGTTCGGCAGCGGACCCGCTGTACGCCGCCATGACCCACAGCGGCGGCCATGACGAATCGAGCTGGCTGGCCCAACTCGTGGGCATCGGCGCCATCTGCGGCCTACTGGCCACCTTCTTCTCGGTGGTGTATTCGGCGTCCCGCCAGCTGTTCGCCCTCTCCCGCGACGGCTACCTCCCGGCCGCGCTGACACGCACCAATCGCCGTGGCTCGCCCTATGTCGCACTGCTGTCACTGGCCGCCGTCGGCCTGCCGCTGACCCTGGTCAGCCCGGAAAAACTGCTGCTGTGCGTGGTGCTGCTGCTCTGCACCTGCCACTTGTTCCTGTTCGCTGCCTACATCCGCATGCGCCGCACCCATGCCCACCTGGCGCGGCCATTCCGCCTGCCCGGCGGCCCGGTGATCGCGAGCATCGGCATGCTGCTGACGCTGATGGTGATCGCCGCCTGCTTCCAGCTGGAAGTCGAAATGCTCAGCGCCCTCGCCTTGCTGGCCGTCCTGCTGGTCATCAACTACCTGGTGCGCGCCTCGCGCGGCGCCAAGCCCATTGCCTCGGAGAATCCCGACCATGTCTGAACTGGACCTTCTGCAACGTCGCCACCGCGCCATGGGCGACCAGTCACCGCTGTTCTACGACCAGCCACTGCACTTGGTGAAGGGCCAGGGCGTGTGGCTCTTCGATGAGAGCGGCAAGCGCTACCTGGACGTCTACAACAACGTGCCCTGCGTGGGCCATTGCCACCCGCGCGTGGTGGAAGCCATGGCCAGCCAGGCGGCCACCCTGAACATCCACACCCGCTACCTGAACGACCGCATCGTCAGCTACGCCGAGCGCCTGACCGCCACGTTCGACCCGTCGCTGGACTGTGTGATGTTCACCTGCACCGGCAGCGAGGCCAACGAACTGGCCCTGCGCATGGCCCGGTTCTGCACCGGCGGCAAGGGGGTGATCGTCAGCAGCTACAACTACCACGGCAACACCACCAGCCTGGCCGAGGTGACCACCGCCCTGCCGAGCTCCGAGCCCTTCTCGCCCTTCGCCCGTGCGGTGCCGATTCCCTGCCTGTACCGGGCGCCGGCAGGCACCAGCGCGGCCGAACTGGCCGACCAGTACGTTGCCCAGGTGGCCGAGGCCATCGACTCGCTCAAGGCCCAGGGCGTCCAACTCGCGGCGATGCTGATCGACACCCTGTTCGCCAACGAGGGCTTGCCGCGCCTGCCCGCAGGCTATGTAGAGCGCATCGCCGCGCTGGTCCACGAGGCCGGGGGCCTGTTGATCGTCGACGAAGTACAGGCCGGTTTCGGCCGCACCGGCGAGCACATGTGGGGCCACCAGGCCCACGGCGCGGTGCCGGACATCGTCACCCTGGGCAAACCCATGGGCAACGGCTTCCCCCTGGCCGGGCTGGTAGCCAGCCGCGAGCGCGTGGAGGCCTTCGGTGGACGCAACCTGTACTTCAACACCTTCGGCGGTTCGCCGGTGGCCGCCGCCGTGGGCAGCGCGGTGCTGGACGTGATCGAGGACGAACAGCTGCTGCGCAACGCCCGCGAAGTGGGCGCGCACCTGGCCAACGGGCTGGAGCGCCTGGCGGGCCAGCACTCGATCATCGGCGACGTGCGTGGCAAGGGCCTGTTCTTCGCCGTCGAGCTGGTGCGCGACCGTCATGC
This sequence comes from Pseudomonas sp. BN515, assembly GCF_029873155.1. Classification (NCBI taxonomy): domain Bacteria; kingdom Pseudomonadati; phylum Pseudomonadota; class Gammaproteobacteria; order Pseudomonadales; family Pseudomonadaceae; genus Pseudomonas; species Pseudomonas sp. BN515. The sequence goes on from NZ_SSOH01000014.1 coordinate 125,675, forward strand.
CAAGACGCCGGCAGGCGCCGAAGCACGCCGGGTGGTCAACCAGATGCGCCAGCGCGGCGTGCTGATCAGCAAGATCGGCCAGGACGACAACCTGCTGAAAATCCGCCCGCCGCTGGTGTTCTCCCGCGCCGATGCGGACCTGTTCATCGACACCCTCGACTCTGTCCTTCGCGAACTCTGAGGCCATCGCCATGAGCCGATTCCACACCCTCGACCACGAACAGCAGGTCGCCAGCCTGCAACGCCTGGCCTTCGACGCCTTGCGCCAATGGGACGGCGACTACGTTCGCCTGGACCTGATCAAGTACCGCGAAAACGCCGTGTTCTGCGCCACCCGCAGCGACGGCCAGCGCAGCGCCCTGCGCGTGCACCGCGACGGCTACCACACAGAGGAAGCCCTGCGCTCCGAACTGCAATGGATGGAAGCCCTGGCGGCGGACGGCATCCATGTGCCACAGATCATCCGCACCCGCGACGGCGAACACCTGGCGCAGGTGCACAGCGAGGAGCTGGGCGAGTCGCGCTACATCGACATGCTCGGCTGGCTCGGTGGCGCCAGCATCGGTTCCGCCGAACATGGCCTGGAGGTGGACGCCGATATCGCCGGGCTGTTCTTCGATGCCGGCGCGGTGGCTGCACGCATCCACCTGAGTTCGGCCCGCTGGGAGCAACCCAACGCCTTCAGCCGCCATGCCTGGGACGAGGAAGGCCTGATCGGCCAGCGTCCGTTCTGGGGGCCGTACTGGCAGCTCGACCTGCTCGACGACCGGCAGCGCGAGCTGTTGCAGGCCACCCGCCAGGCGGCCCGTGCCGACCTGCGCCGCTATGGCCGCAGCCTGGAGAACTTCGGCATGATCCACGCTGACCTGGTGCCGGAAAACCTGCTGCTGGAAGACGCGCGGCTGCACCTGATCGACTTCGACGACGCCGGCTTCGGCTGGCACATGTTCGAACTGGCCACGGCGCTGTACTTCTGCCTGGACGACCCGCGTTTCATCGAAATCCAGGCGGCGCTGCTGTCCGGCTACCACTCGGTGAAGCCGCTGACCCCGGACGACCGCGCCACCCTGCCGCTGTTCCTGGCGCTGCGTGGCCTGACCTACCTGGGCTGGATCCACACCCGCCGGGAAAGCCGCACCGCCGAGGAACTGGCGCCCATGCTGATCGAGCGCGCCTGCCGCCTGGCGCAGGACTACCTCGACCAGCGCGGCTGATCCGTCGCGCCGGCACCTGGCAGGAATGCACAAGTGCCTGGCGTGCATGGCAATGCCGGTTGTGCGACGCTCCGCCATCATGGCCCGGAGCGTCCGCCACCCGCGCTCGACAGGTGAACCGACATGACAGGCATAGCCCGACACCAGGCATCCGACTCGGACGAGCTCGCCGGCGCGCTGGCCGGCTGGAGCCAGGACTACACCCAACTGGGACGTGGCCGGCTGCACGCCGAGTTGCTGCATATCCAGCTCGCCGAGGCGTCGCTGATCTACGAGCACTCCAACCTGCACCTGCACGAAAACATGACGCCGCCGGAAGGCCAGGTGGTGTTCGGCATTCCCCTGTCGGTATCCACCGATTCGACCTTCAACGGCGGCACCCTGGCCCGCGACACCCTGCTGGTACTGGAAGGTGGCCAGGAGATGGAAATCTGCGCTCCCGGCGAGATCGGCATGCTCGGGATGACCATCGACCGCCGCCTGCTCAGCCAGTTGCTGGGGGCCGAAGAACAGGAGCGCCTGGAGCAGGCCCTCGACCGCCGCCGCCTGGATATCTCACCGCTGGCCGCGCAACGCCTGCGCCAGGACCTCTGCGCCTCGATCAGCGCCTTCGAGCGTGCCGAATTCGATCCGCGCTCCGCCGAAGATGGCCTTCGCGCCGTGATGCCGGGGCTGGACGGCGTATTCCAGGGACTGGACGAGGCGCTGCGCGGCCCCGCCCTGCACAGCAGCGCCATGCCCCGCTCGCTGGAACAGCGTCGTCGCCTGGTGCTGGCGGCGGTGGAGATCATGCAAACCCGCCTTGACCTGCCGCTGTCCATGCCGGAACTCTGCCAGGCGTTGAACACCAGCCACCGCACCCTGCAGTACTGCTTCCGACAGATCTGCCAGGCCACGCCCCAGCAGTTCTTCCTTTCGCTGCGCCTGGCCGAAGCTCGCCGCCGGCTCAAGCAGGACCCGGTGCAGAGCATCACCACCCTGGCGCTGGACCTGGGTTTCGCCAGCTCCAGCCACTTCTCTTCGCTCTATAAGCGCCTCTATGGGGAGCAGCCCTCGCTGACCAGCCGGCGAAGTTAGGGCTGCACGAAAAGTCGTCGAGCGAAGGTCAGGCAAGGCGAAATCGGCCGAAGAAGCGCAGTTTACGAGTTGTAAATGAGCATTCTGAGGCCGATTTCAACGCAGCATCACCGATGCGCAGACACTTTTCGTATAGCTTCTAGGGCTGTACCCAGCCTTTCTCCAGCAACGGCCGATCCCAGGCCGGCTCGTCGCTGATGCGCTCCACCAGGAACTCGATCAGGGTGCGCACCTTGAGCGCCCGGCGCTGGGTGGCCGGGTATACGGCGGAGAAGTTGAAGGAGGTCAGCGAGTAGTCGGTAAGCACCGGCACCAGGCGGCCGTCCAACAGGTCGGCGCTGGCTGCGAGGGTGGGCAGGCAGACCACGCAGGCGCCGGTGACGGCGTAGTCCCGCAGCAGGTGCACGGAGTTGGAACGCACCTGCCCGGTGAGGTTGAGCTCCACCGGGTCGATGCCGTTGAACACCCACTTGTTGCGCGACGGGTAGCCCTCGTAGAGCGCCACCTTGTGCGCCTGCAGATCCGCCGGCACGGCAGGCGCGCCATGACGCTCCAGGTACTCCGGGGATGCGCAGAACAGCCGACGCACGGAGAACAGCTTGCGCTCGATCAGCGATTCGGCCAGGGGCGGGAACATCTGGAACGCCACGTCGAAACCTTCTTCGATCGGGTCCACCACCCGGTCGTTGACGATCACGTCCACCTCGATATCCGGGTACAGCTCGGTGAACTCCGCCAGCAGCGCACCGAAATGGCCGAGGGCGAAGCCCGGCAGCATCTGGATGCGCAGCTTGCCGGTGGGCTTGGCGCGCAGGTCACGCATGTGCTCGGTGAGGCTGTTGAAGCTCGCCACCATGTCGGCGCATTCCTTGTAGTAGGCCTCCCCTACTTCCGACAGCCGCACATGGCGTGTGCTGCGGTGGAACAGCGGCGCGCTGATGTACTCCTCCAACTGCTGGATGCGGTGGCTGATGACCGAGCGGGTCACCCCCAACTGCTGGGCGGCCCTGGCGAAGTTGCCGGTTTCCGCGACGCGGACGAAGGCTTCGATGCTGAGCAGGCGGTCCATGTTCGATTCTCAAAGGTCATTGTTCTTGTGGGAGCGAATTTATTCGCGAATGGGCTGCAACGCAGCCCCTGCAAATCCTGATCGCGAATAAATTCGCTCCCACAACGGCATCACCCTCCGACCAGCCGCCGCTGCATCGGAAACAGCTGCCACCCCAGCCGCTCGCTCACCAGTCCCCACACGCCCTGGGGCGCTTTCAGCATCATCACCACCGCGACGCTGCCGAGGATGATCATGTACAGCGCGCCGAACTCGGCGAAGCAGCTGCGCAGCACGAAGTAGATCAGGGTGCCGATCAGCGGGCCTTCCAGGGTGCCGATGCCGCCGATGATGACGATGAAGATCACCGCTGCGGTCCAGTCCTGCACGCTGAAGGCGGCGTCCGGGGAGATGCGCAGCTTCTGCAGGAAGATCAGCGCGCCGACCACGCCGGTGCAGCCGGCGGCCAGCACGTAAACCATCATCTTGGTACGGAACACGTTGATGCCCAGGCTGCCGGACGCCGGCTCCGAATCACGGATGGCGGTCAGCGCCAGGCCCTGACGCGAGCGCAACAACAGATAAACCACCAGCACCGCGCCAACGGCGATGGCCAGGGCGCTGAAGTACAGCAGCATCTCGCGACCGTCACGGCTGCTGCCGATCTGCCGCACGATGGACGCCGGCAGGCTCTGTCCCGAGCCGCCGCCCAGGCTACCCACCTGCGCCAGTCCAAGACGGAACACCTCGGCCACCACCCAGGTGCCGATGGCGAAGTAGGCGCCGCGCAGGCGGAACAGCACCAGCGCCGTGGGCACTGCAAGCACGGCCACCACCAGCCCGGAGAGGAACACCGCCGCCAGCGGCGGTACGCCCAGTTGCGAGGCCAGCACGAAGAGCAGGTAGCCGCCCAGGCCGACGAAGGCCTGCTGACCCACGGAGACCATTCCGGCGTAACCAGCCAGCAGGTTCCACATCTGCGCCAGGGCCAGGTAGTAGGCGAATTCCACCACCAGGCGCAGCACCGCACGATCCGCCCAGAACGGCAGGGACGCCAGGACCAGCACCAGCACGCCCAGCAGTGCCAGGCCCACCTGGCTGCTGCGGGTAGCGCGCTGGACGAGGTAGGCATTGTTCATCGCATTCATCAGTCGACACTCCGGGGAAACAGGCCGCGTGGGCGGAAAACCAGGATCAGCAGGAACACCAGGTGACCGGCGAGGATCTGCCAGCCCGGATCGATGCGCGCCCCCACCGCCTGGGCGACACCGAGAATCACGCCGCCCGCCAGGGTGCCCCAGAGACTGCCGAGGCCGCCGATGATCACCGCCTCGAAACCGTAGAGCAGGCGCGCCGGGCCGACGCTGGGGTCGAAGCTGGTGCGCACCGCGAGGAACACCCCGGCGATGGACACCACCGCCATCGCCAGCGCCATGGCCAGGCCGAAGATGTGGCGGTTGTCGATGCCCATCAGTTGGGCCGTGTGCTGGTCGTCCGAGGTGGCGCGGAAGGCGCGGCCGAGACGGGTCTTGTAGAACAGCAGCTGCAAGCCACCGATCACTGCCAGGGCGCAGCCGAACACCATCAATGGCATCACGCCGAGACTGAGGCCGCCCACCGAGAGACTGGCAACTTCCAGATCACCCTGGGACAGCTTCTGGCTATCGGCGCTGAAGAACTCCAGCAGCACGTTCTGCAGGATGATCGACAGGCCGAAGGTCACCAGCAGCGGCGGCAGGATGTCGTTGCCAAGGGTGCGGTTGAGCAGTTGCCGTTGCAGGCAGTAGCCGACCACGAACATCACCGGCACCACCAGCACCAGGCTGGCCAGGGGCGACAGGCCGAGCACTTCCACCACCACCAGCGCCAGGTAGGACGCCAGCACGATGAAGTCGCCATGGGCAATGTTGACCAGGCGCATGATGCCGAACATCAGCGACAGGCCGACCGCGAACATGGCGTAGAGGCCGCCGAGCAGCACGCCCTGCACCAGGGTATTGAGCCATTCCATCGTCATGCCTCCGCCAGGCCGAAATAGGCCGCCTTGATCTGTTCCTTGCTCACCTCGCCGGGCTTGCCGGACAGGGAAATGCGCCCTTCCTGGAAGCAATAGAAGCGGTCGGCGACGCTTAGGGCCTGGTTGATGTCCTGCTCCACCAGGATCACCGCCGTGCCGTCAGCCTTGATCGAGGGCAGCGCGGCATAGATGTCCTTGATGGTGGTGGGCGCGAGACCGAGGCTGATCTCGTCGCAGAGCAGCAGGCTCGGGCTCGACATCAGCGCGCGACCGATGGCGACCATCTGCTGCTGGCCGCCGGACAGCGCGGTACCGGGGCGCTTGCGCAGCTTCTCCAGAACCGGGAACAGGCCGTAGATGCGCTCCAGGTTCCAGGCGCCCTGGCGCTTGCTGTAGGCGCCGATCAGCAGGTTCTCCTCGACGCTCAGCGAGGGGAACAGCTTGCGGCCCTCCGGCACCAGGGCAATGCCACGCTCCAGCACCCGGTTGGCCGGCAGGCTGCCGATGTATTCGTCCTTGAAGCGGATGGCGCCGGGATCGTTGCGGATCAGCCCGGCGAGCGAGCGCAGGAAGGTGGATTTGCCGGCGCCATTGGAGCCGATGATGGCGACGGTTTCCCCTGCCGCCAGTTCCAGGTCGATGCCGAACAACGCCTGGAAGTCGCCGTAGCCGGCACGCAGTTTGCGGATCGTCAGCATGACTTCAGCTCCCGATGCCCATGTAGATTTCCTGCACCTTCGGATTGGCCATCACCGCATTAGGCTCGCCTTCGTCCAGCTTGCGGCCGAAGTTGATTACCGCCAGGCGGCTGACCACCGCCAGCAGCGCGTGGACGATGTGCTCGATCCAGATGATCGCGGTGCCGGAACGGTGGATGCCCTGGATGGTGCCCACCAGTTCCAGGCACTCAGGCTCGGTGAGGCCGCCAGCGATCTCGTCCAGCAGCAACAGTTGCGGCCGGGTGGCCAGGGCGCGGGCCATTTCCAGGCGCTTGCGCTCCAGCAGGGTCAGGGAGCCGGCCAGGGCGTTGGCCTTCTTCATCAGCCCGGTGAGTTCGAGGATGTGCGCACACCAGGCGTAACCGTCCTTCTCCGACTGGCCGGCGCCGAACGTGGCGCCCACCAGCAGGTTCTCGAACACCGTCATCTTCACGAAGGGATGGGGAATCTGGTGCGAACGGCCAATGCCACGCTGGCAGCGCTTGAACACCGGCTCGCGGGTGACGTCTTCACCCTGAAAGCTGATGCGCCCGCTGTCAGCGGCGACGCCCCCGGCGATGAGGTTGAACAGCGTGCTCTTGCCCGCGCCATTCGGCCCGATGATGCCCAACGCCTCCCCCGGCGCCAGGGCCAGGCTGAGATCGTCGGTCACCTTCACCGAGCCGTAGCTCTTGTGCACCTGCTCCAGTACGAGGAGTTGTTGCATGTCGTGATACCTGTTTGCGGCCATGCTGGCCGGAACTCCCGGATTTCATCCGGGCTACGAACGATGTTCATGAATACGCAAGCCCCGGTAGGGTGCGCCGCGCGCACCAAGGCCTTCCGTGCCGTGATCGCGGTGCGCACGGCGCACCCTACTGTCTCCAGCTCCCTCTCCCTTCAGGGAGAGGTTTGGGGAGAGGGCCGTCCGCGCCCGGACTCAACCGCCGTAAGTGATCGCCTGCATCTCCCCACCAACGGGAATCTGCGGCGCGGTCTGGTTGCTGGTGATCACCAGGTCGTAGGTGAAGGGCCCACCCAGGCGCCACTGGCCGGACACCAGCGGGGTCTTGGCGACGTTCTTCACCGGACCGTTCTTCCAGCTCACCGGGCCGACCACGGTGTTCAGTTCGGTCTTCAGCAGCGCATCGCGAGTGGCTTCGGGATTACCCACTTCCTCGGTGCGCTGGAGGATGTCCACCGCCAGCTCGAACAGCGCATGGACGAAGCCCAGCGGCTGGGTCCACTGCTTGCCGGTGGCCTTGGTGTAACGCTCGGCGAGCTGCCCGGCAGTGAGGCCGTTGAGGGACGAGCTGAAGGGATGGCTCGGGCTCCACCAGATTTCCGTGGAGAGGTTGTGTCCGGCCTTGCCCAGGGCCTCCACTGCCGAGGGGAACAGCAGCGCCTTGCCCACCGACATGGCCTTGGGCTGGAAGCCCTGCTGGCGCGCCTGGGTCCAGAAGGTGGTGAGGTCCGGCGGGATGACCACGCCTGTGACGATCTCGGCCTCGGCCTTCTTGAAGGCGGAAATCTGCGCGGAGAAGTCGTCGGTCAGGCTCTGGAAGCGACCCGGGTCCACCAACTGGAAGCCCTTCTGCGAGAGCACCGGCGGGAAGCCGAGCTTGCTGTCGCCCCAGGCGTTGCCGTCACCGTCGTTGGGGAACAGACCGCCAATCACCTTGTTGCTGCCCATGCCGCCCCACATGGCGGTGTAGGTGGCGATCACATCTTCCAGGCCCCAGAAGAAGTGATAGGTCCACTGGAAGCCTTCGTCCGGCTTGCCGCCACGGGTGAAGAACCAGGGCTGCCAGGGCGCCACGGTGGAGATGCAGGGGATTTCGTTGATCTCGCACTGGTCCGACACCGGGTTGGTGGTTTCCGGGGTGGAAGACACCAGCATCAGGTCGATGCCGTCGGAAAGGATCAGCTCGTTGGCCACTTCGGCGGCGCGGTTGGGGTTGGACTGGCTGTCCTTGACGATCACCTCCAGGCGGCAGCGCTGGCCGCCTACGGTGATGCTGTTCTTCAGCACCGAGGCCAGGCTCTCGATGATGTAGGCATCCGCTGCGGCGAAGGGGGCCAGCGGCCCGGTCTGCGGGCTGACGTAGCCGATGCGGATGACCTTTTCCGCCGCCAGTAGCGGAGCTGAAGAAAAGCCTGCGAGCAGCGAGCCGCCAGCCACGACGCCGCTGGCCCGCAGGAAATCACGCCGGGAAAGCCCGGCACCGAGGAGTTTCTTGTTGTTGTCCATGACGGTTGCCTCGATTGGAGAATGAGGCCCGGCGCGGGCACACGAGGTGGCCCGACCGGGATGGCAGTAGGTTGGAGCTGGATCAGAAGAAGACGGTGATGTCGAAGGAGCCCACCAGTTGGCTGTCTTCCTGGCCGTCGCCGAAGGCGTCGCGGCCGTTGCCGCTGTGGATGTCGTAGCGCAGCTCGGGGCGCAGGCGGACGTTGGGCACCGGCGTCCAGGCCAGGTTGGTGGTGAAGCCGTAGAAGCTGCCCCAGCTCGGGTCGGGGATGCCGGTCTGCGGGTCGATGTTGGCCATCACCACGTGTACCGGGGCGTCGGTGTAGAACCACTCGGCACGGCTGTTCCACATCAGGTTGTCGCCCAGTCGGTGGTACCAATTAACGTCGGTGCCGTACCAGTGGGCATTGTCCTTGTTGGCGAAGGCGGCAAAGGCCGCGCCCTCCTGCTGGCCGTAGTTGAATTCCACGGCGACCCGGTTGCGCTCGTCGAGCACATGGGAAACCGTCAGGTAGGAGGCGTAGCGGGTCAGGTCCTGGTCATCGGTCCCGGCCGGGATCGGCGAGCCGCAGGCGCACTCGGCAAAACTGTCGCCCGCGCCATTGCCGTAGATGTTTTCCCAATCCACCCAGGTGCGGAAGTCCGCCGAGCGCCAGCGCAGGTTGGCGATCACGTCCGGGTCGCCGTTGGGGTCCTGCATGTTGTTCCAGCCCTGCACCAGGCCCAGCTCGAAGCCGAGCATGCTGCCGCCCTCTTCCTGGGGCAGCTTGAAGGAGTACAGCGCGCCGGTGTGCTTGGCCGGGCCGTGCATGAAGGAATAGGTGTGGCTGTAGAAGTCCGCCGGTGCCGGGCTGCCCAGGGCGAAGCCGATCTCGTTCTCCAGCGGGGTGTGGAAGACGCCGAGCATCAGGTTGGAGCCGCCGAGTACCGGGATGTAGAAGTCCAGGTAGGCCTGGGCGATGTTGAAGTTCTCGTCGTTGGCGTCTGCGCTGCGGTTGACGCCGAAGTCTTCGTCGAAGCCGTAGGTCTTGAAGAAGCGCGCGTCCTTGCCATAGAGCGCGGTGACGTTGAAGCCCCAGTCGGCTTCCTGCGGCATCGGCCCCGGGAACGGACCGACACGGCCCACCACGTTGCCCTTGGGGGTCTTCTCGATGGCCAGGGCGAACTGGTTGAGGTTGAAGCCTTCGTCGTTATTGAAGAAAGCCTGCTTGCTCACGTCGTCACTGCCGTTGTCGTTGTAGATCCAGCCAGCCTGGGCCCAGCCATGGACCTTGATGCCGTAATCCTTTTCCAGGCCATCACCGAAGGCGCTGCGGAACAGCGAACCGGACGGACCCGGCTCGGCGGCCTGGGTGAATACGGGAAACAGCGCGGCGGCCGCCAGGACCGGAGCGAACAGGGAGGATGCGGAACGATGCTTGCGAGGAATCATGGCAGCTACCTTGTTTTTATTAGTCAGCCTGATGCGGACACCTCCCACTGGCAGTGCGGGTCTGGCTGTCCGGTTGGGGCGCAAGCTACAAGCGGCCCTCACCACCAACAATTCCGGTTTCAGCGATATGAGTGTTTGCGAATCGAGAACAATGGCGCCTGCCCTGAGCTAGAGCGGCTGATGGGGGGATGGGGTACGGCGGAGTGGGCGGTTATCGGACGGAATTGAGGGGTTAGCGCTGAGCGGGACATGTCCCTCTCCCCCGTCCCCTCTCCGCTTCAGGGAGAGGGGACGGGGGAGAGGGTGGCAGGGTTCAACCTCGCGTCGGCGCCCTACCCTTGCGCAACGGCTCCAGCAACGGCTTCAGCCCGTTGTGGTCGATCTCCTGCATGAGCATCAGCAGCCGTCCGATCTCGCCTTTGGGGAAGCCTTCGCGGGCGAACCAGTTGAGGTAGTGCCCGGGCAGGTCGGCGATCAGGCGGCCCTTGTACTTGCCGTAGGGCATCTCGCGGGTGACCAGGAGCAGCAGGTCTTCGGGGTTCATCAGGCGGCCTTGCGGGTGGAGGAAGCGGCGATTGTCGCAGAGCCGCGGCTCAGGCATCCACTGGCGCGCCCAGCAGGCCGAATTCCGCTGGTACCTTTACGTAGAACAGCGTCACGCCCTCCTCTTCCAGGCGCTTGAGCAGGGCGTCGCACTCCGCTTCGCTGAGGGCCAGGAGGATCAGCATGGGTTGGTCGGCCATCTCGAAGAAGTGGTGGGAATGGAAGTGTTTGGTACGCCCGAACCCTTCGATACCGGAAACCAGGGTGGCCCCGCGCAGGCCCATTTCCATGGCCAGGGCGACGATCCAGTCGGCGAGCATCTTGCCCTCGTGACGGCGGTTCTGCTGGGTGTAGAGAGTGAGTTGATAGCCGTTCATGCAACCTCCTCGTGGAGCGTGCTCACGATCGCGCGAGCTAGAGAAGAGAGCTATTCCGACGCGCAGCCGATCGTGAGCAGGCTCTCAGATGATGCCGCCATTGACGCGCAACGTCTGGCCATTGACCCAGGCACCCTCCGGGCCAACCAGGAAGGCCACCAGGTTGGCGATGTCCTCGGGGTTGCCGAGACGTTCCAGCGGGGCCTGCTTGGTCAGGCGCTCCACCAGCTCCGGCGGCTTGCCGTCGAGGAACAGGTTGGTGGCCGTGGGCCCCGGCGCCACGCAGTTGACCGAGATGCAGCGGCCACGCAATTCGCGGGCGAAGATCGCGCTCATGGTTTCCACCGCCGCCTTCGACGCCGCGTAGATGGCGTAGCCCGGCAGTCCCATCCCCACCACGCTGCTGGACAGGTTGACGATGCGCCCGCCGCTGCGCAGGCGCGAGGCAGCCATCTTGAGGGTGTTGAAAGTCCCGCGCGTGTTGATGGCGAACATCCGGTCATAGAGCGCCATTTCGGTATCGGCCAGCGGCACCAGGCCAGGCTGGATCACCCCGGCGTTGTTCACCAGGATGTCGATGGCGCCGAACTCCATTTCCGTCTGGTCGAACAGCACTGCGACCGCCACCGGATCGCTGACATCGGCCAGCACCGGATAAGCCCTGCCCCCCGCCCGTCTGATTTCGTCCACTACCCGCTCGGCGGCTTCCGGCCGCGTGGCGTAATTGACGACCACCTGGATGCCATCGGCTGCGAGACGGCGAGCGATGGCGGCGCCGATACCCCGGGACGCTCCGGTGACGATTGCGGTTCTGGCAGTTTCTGGCATATGGCTCTCCCGAACGGCCCTCAAAGCCACGGCTGGTGCCGCTTGCGGGGGCCTTTTCAGTGGTATAGCCGTAGATGGAGCACTGTGCGGGACCGGCTATCCGGCGCCTGTAGGGTGCGCTGCGCGCACCGACTCCAGGATCGGCTTCGGCACCCCGTCACACCGCTGGTGCGCACGGCGCACCCTACCCCAATCCAGGCACCGGCTCCTTGCCCACTACTGACCGATAGCTGGCCGGGCTGAACAACCGGGTCACCCCCAGCATCAGCAGCACGCCGACCACCAGTACCAGCCAGGCGGCGGTGAAGCCGCCGGTGACCTCCCGCAGCCAACCGCTGAGCCAGGGCGACACAGCGTTGATCAGGAAGCCCACGCCCTGCACGAAGGCGGCCAGTTGGCCCGCCTCGCGGGGATCGCGCCGGTGGTCGAGGGTGAGGATCAGACTGAGGGCGAAGCACGCCCCCAGGCCAAAGCCGATCAGGGCGATCCACAGGGCGAACAGTTCCAGGGGCGCCCAGATCAACCCGGCGAAGCCCACTGCCTGGGCAATGAGGCTCACCGACAGCAGCGGCCGACGGTCCGTGCCGCGTTGCGCCAGGGCGGGCATGCCCAGGGCCGCGATCACCTGGAAGATAGTCATGAAGGCCAGCAGCGAGCCGCTGCGGGTCGGGCTCCAGCCGAGTTGCTGATAGTAGGCCGGCAGCCAGGCGACCATGCTCATGTAGCCGCAGTTGACCAGGCCGAAATACAGGGCGAGCAGCCAGGCGCGGCGATTGCCCATGAAGCTCACGGACCGGCCGCCGGATACAGGCGCAGGGCTCGGCAAGGGTCGCGACAGCCAAAGCACCAGGGCCAGCAACGCCGGCACCAGCCAGAGCCCAAGCCCCGCCTGCCAGTGCTCGAAGTGATGGGCCAACAACGGGCTGGTCAGCGCTGCCATGCCACCACCGCCCATCAGGGAGGCGGAATACACGCCCATGGCCAACGCCACCCGGCCCTCGAACCGCCGCTTGATCACCGCGGGCAGCAGTGCCTGGATCAGCGCCACACCGGCGCCACCCAGCAAGGCGGTCGCCAGCAGCGGGCCGGCCTGGCCACACAGCAGCCGCGCCAGGCAGGCACCAGCGATCAGCGCGAGCCCGAGGCCAATGCCGCGTCGTTCGCCCAGGCCACCCAGTTTGTTGCTCAGCAGTGCCACCAATCCCATGCAGATGACCGGCAGCGTGGTCAGCAGCGCGGCGGTCTGGAAGCCCATGCCGGTGGCGCTGCGGATGTCGGCCAGAAGCGGACTGACCGACGCGAGGATGGGTCTCAGGTTCAGCCCGACGACGACCAGCAGCGCCCAGGCAGCGAGGTTATCGAGACGGTCAGCGCGCGGCATGCAGGGCCTGCCAGCGTGCATAGATTTCGCTCATGGCCGGTTGCGGCAGGTGCTGGATGTCCAGCTTCTGCGCGTCCAGAGGCAGCGCCATCTGCTGGTACACGGCCGCTGTGGACAGGCCGAAAGGCTCGCCCACGGCATTGGCCGCAGCGAACACCACGCGGCTCACGCCGCACATATGCATGGCCGCCAGGCACATGGGACACGGCTGGCCGCTGGCGTAGATCACGCAGCCGTCCAGGCGCGGGCCCAATTGCCGACTGGCGGCGCGGATGGCCTGGAGTTCAGCGTGGCAGGTGGGATCCTGGGTCAGGTGGATTTCATTCACCGCGCGGGCCAGCACCTGGCCGTCACGCACCAGCAGCGCGCCGAACGGGCGGCCGCCCTGCTCCACATTCTGCCGCGCCAGTTCCACGGCCTGTTCCAGGTAGTTGCGATCTTCAGACATGGGGTGCTCCATCAATCAACGGGCGCCGGCGGCGCGCAGCGTGGCGGCGATGGCCTGCTGTCCGCGCTGTTCGGCATGTTGCAAGGGGGTGACGCCTTCGTTGTCGGCCAGGTCGAGGTCGGCATCGGCGGCAATCAGCAGCTCGACGATGCGCTGGTGAGCCGGTCCGCCGTCGCCCAGCAGCACGGCCTCCAGCAGGCAAGTCCAACCGAGCTTGTTGACGTGGTCGAGGTCGACGCCGGCAGCGATGAGAGTGCGGACGGTGTCCACATGGCCACGCTCGCAGGCGGGGATCAGCGCGGTGCCGCCGAAACGGTTGGTGCTGCGCAGGTCGGCGCCGTGGGCCAGGGTCAGTTCGAGGATCTGCTGGTGGCCGCTGGCGCCCGCCAGCAGGTAGGCGCTGTCCTGCATGCGGTTCTGCAGATTGACGTCGGCGCCGGCCTCGATCAGGCGGCGGGCCACGTCCACCCGGTTGGCGGCAGTGGCGAGCAGCAGGGGCGTGTTGCCCTGGCCATCGCGCACATCCACCGGCACGCCCTGTTGCAGCAGGTTTTCTACGCTGCCCAGGTCGCCCGCTCCGGCAGCTTGCAGCAGGCGTTGGGCTGCACTGTCATCCGCCTTGGCCTGCGCTGCGATCAACAGGCCACTGGCCAGGAACAGGCACTGAATGAGTCCGGCTTTCATGGTTCGCCTCCGCACTTGGTCGAATGCGCGAAATTATGTCCGGCTGGTCAAGTATTCTGAAATTAAATATAACCATGCCTATCAGTGGTACCTGGAATACATCCATGTTCGATCCCCTTCTCCTGCGCAGTTTCGTCGCCGTTGCCGATTGCGGGAACTTCACCCGCGCCGCCGAACGCCTGCACCTCACCCAGTCCACCGTCAGCCAGCAGTTGCGCCGGCTGGAGGAAAGCCTCGGCTGCCGCCTGCTCGATCGCAGCCAGCGCCAGGTGGTGGCAACCGCCGAAGGCGAACAGTTGCTCGGCTACGCCCGGCGCATCCTCGCCCTGCAAGACGAAGCCGCCGAGGTACTGCGCCACCAGCCCGGTAGCGGCGTGCTGCGCCTGGGAGTACCCGAGGACTTCGCCGCCGAACGCCTGATGCCGGTACTCGCGGAATTCTCCGCCGCCTGGCCCGGCGTGCGCCTGGAGGTGACCAGCGGCCTCAGCCCGGAACTGTTGCGCCTGTACCAGGGCGGCGAGTTCGACCTGCTGCTGGTCAAGCGCATGGGCGATGGCGGCGACAGCCTGGCGTCCTGGCCGGAACCACTGGGCTGGGTGGACAGCGCCTCCCGCCCGGCCTATGGCCGCGAGCCGCTGCCCCTGGTGGTCTTCCCCAGCGGTGGGTTGTATCGCAACGAGATGCTCCATGGCCTCGATGTGCAGGGCCGACGCTGGCGCATCGCCTACTCCAGCGCCAGCCTGGCCAGTGTGCGCGCGGCGGTGGCGACGGGACTGGGCGTCAGCCTGCTGCCGTTGCGCGTGCTGGGGCCGGAGCATCGGCTGCTTGGCAAGGCGGAAGACCTGCCGGAAATCCAGGGATTGCGGCTGGCGCTCTATGGGAGAAAGGGATTGGGGCGTGCGGAGGAGGAGTTGGTTGAGCGGTTGAAGGCGTTGTGTGGTGGTTGAGTGCGGCAGCTGGCTGGCTTTCGATGGGTTTCGCTTCGCTCTACGCCATCCTACGAATGCGTACCCGTTGTAGGGGCGAATTCATTCGCCAAGCAGGACGCAGTCCTGCCCTGTGGGAGCGAATTCATTCGCGAATGAATTCGCTCCCACAGAAAAGCGATCACGGAGTCACTTCGGAATCCGAATCCACCTGCTCCAGCTGTCCCTGGTCCCATCCCCCACCCAACGCGGCGATAAGCTGGACGCTGGTGGTCAGGCGAGTACCCATGAGGGTCAGGACGGTGCGTTCGTTGTTCAGCGCGGTGGCCTGGTTGGTGACCACGCTGTTGTAGTCCACCGTGCCGGCCTTGTACTGGTTGGTGATCAGGCGCAGGGCTTCGCGTGCCGCGTCCAGGGCTTCCTGCTGTACCCCACTCTCCTCTTCCAGCACGTCGAGCTGGACCATGTAGTCCTCGGTTTCGCGGAAGCTGTCCAACACGGTCTGGCGGTAGGCGGCGACGGTCTGGTCGTAGCTGGCTTCGGCCTGGGCTACCTGGGAGCGGATCAGGCCACCGTCGAACAGGGTCATGGCGAATTCCGGCCCGATGGACCAGAAGCGGTTCGGCGTGGTGATCCAGTCGTGCAGGCTGCCGGTGCGGTAGCCGCCGGCGGCACTGAGGCTGAGGCTGGGGAAGTAGGCCGACTTGGCGACGCCTATCTGGGCGTTGGCGGACATCACGTCACGTTCGGCCGAGGCCACATCCGGGCGGCGTTCCAGCAGTTGCGACGGCAGCAGGGCCGGCACGCTCGGCAGTGCCGGGACGCTGTCCACCTCGGCCAGGCTGAACTCCGCCGGTGGCACGCCGACCAGCACGGCGATGGCGTTCTCCAGTTGCGCGCGCTGGTACTTGAGGTCGATGGCCTGGGCTTCGGTGCTCTTTAGCTGCGTAGTGGCCTGGGCCACGTCGGCACGGGTGACGATGCCCGCCCTGTACTGGTTCTGGGTCAAGGTCAGGGCGCGCTGATAACCGGCGATGGTCGCTTCCAGCAGGCGCTTCTGAGCGTCCAGCACGCGCAGTTGCAGGTAGTTCTGCGCCAGCTCCGATTGCAGGCTGAGGCGCGCAGCGGCGAGGTCAGCGGCGCTGGCCTGCATGTTCGCGGTGTCGGACTCAAGTTGGCGGCGCAGCTTGCCCCACAGGTCGATTTCCCAGTTCACGCCAAGGCTGGCGTCGTAGCTCTTGGACACGCCACCGCCGCCGGAGCTGGTGACCGTGGAGCCATCGGACAGGCGCACGGTGCTGTCGCCGCCGCCCTGCCCCGAGCGGGTCTTGGCCACATTGCCAGTCACCGTGGGGAAGAACGAAGCGCGGGCGCCACGGGCCAATGCCTGGGCCTGGCGGTACTGGGCGACCGACTGGGCCAGGGTCTGGTTGGACTGTTCCAGGCGCTGCTGCAGGTCGTTGAGGGTGGCGTCGCCGTAAAGCTCCCACCAGCGGCCACGGTGCTCCAGGTCCGCAGGGCTCGCCAGGGTCCAGCCTTCGGCATGCTTGAACTGCGCGGGTACGCTCTGTTCCGGACGCTTGTAGTCCGGGCCGATGGCGCAGCCGCCGAGCAGCAGGCCGGCGAAGGCCAGGGCCATGGCGCGACGCAGGGGTTTCAGGGAAGTGGCAGCGGTGTTCATAGGGGTGTTTCCAGAGCGGCGTCAGTGCGCACGCCACGCCAGCGGTTGAAGCGATGGCGCAGACGGTCGAGGTAGAGGTAGACCACGGGGGTGGTGTAGAGGGTCAGCAACTGGCTCAGCACCAGGCCGCCAATGATGGCCACGCCCAACGGCTGGCGCATTTCCGCACCCTCGGTCCCGCCGATCAGCAGCGGAACAGCGCCGAGGATGGCGGCGATGGTGGTCATCAGGATCGGCCGCAGACGCAGCAGGCAAGCCTGGCGGATGGAATCTTCCGGACCCATGCCTTCCTGGCGTTCCAGCTGCAAGGCGAGGTCGATCATCATGATGGCGTTCTTCTTCACCACGCCGATCAGCAGGAACAGCCCCAACAGCGAGATCAGGCTGAACTCGCCGCCGGTGAGCAGGATCGCCAGCAACGCGCCGACGCCTGCCGACGGCAGCGTCGAGAGGATGGTCAGCGGGTGGATGTAGCTCTCGTAGAGGATGCCGAGCACCAGGTACACCAGCACCAGGGCGGCGAGGATCATCCACGGCTGGTTCTGCTGGGTGGCCTGGAAGGCGTCGGCGCTGCCGCCCATGCGGGCGATCACCGAGCTGGGCAGGCCGATGGCGGCCACCGCCTTCTCGATGGCCACGGTGGCCTTGTCCAGGCTGACGCCGGGCGCCAGGTCGAAGGCGATGCTCTCCGAGGCGAACTGGCCCTCGTGGTTGACCCGGTCTTCCTCCAGGCTGCGCTCGTAGCGGGCGAAGCTGGACAGCGGCACCCGCTGGCCATCGGCGGTGACCAGTTGGACCTGCTTGAGGGTTTCCGGGTCCTGGGCGTACTTCGGGTTAACCTCCATCACCACCTGATACTGGTTCAGGGTGTCGTAGATGGTGGAGATCTGCCGCTGGCTGTAGGCGTTGTTCAGGGCGGTGGTGACCATGGACATGTCGATGCCCAGGCGCTTGGCGGTGTCGCGGTCCACCTGCAGGGTGACCTGTTGGGCACCCTCCCCTTCGTTGGCGTCGATGGCGGTGAGTTCCGGCAATGCCTTGAGCGCGGCGGTGACTTTCGGCCCCCAGGTGCGCAGATCGGACAGCTCGCCGCTCTGCAGCACGTACTCGTACTGCGAGCTGCGCTGCTCGCGGCCACCACCGAACTGCAGGTCCTGGTCGGCCATCAGCATCAGGCGGCCGCCGGGCACCTTGGGCAGGTCGGCGCGCAGGCGTTCGATCACCTTCTGCGCGGATGCCTTGCGCTCGGCAATGGGCTTCAGGCGCACGATCAAGAACGCGTTATTGATGCCGCCACTGCCGCCGATGAAGCCCGCCACGCTCTCCACCGCCGGGTCCTTGAGGACGGCGCGGCGGAAGATTTCCATCTTCGGCTGCATCACGGTGAAGGACAGGCCGTCATCGCCACGGATGAAGCCGATCAGCTGGCCGGTGTCCTGCTGCGGCAGGAAGGTCTTGGGCACCAGCACGTAGAGCGCGATGTTGCAGCCGATGGTGAGCAGCAGGCTGGCCAGGGTCAGACGCGGATGGCGCAGGGCTACGCTCAGGGTCCGGTCGTAGACGCCGACCATGCGCGTATGCAGGGCCTCGCTCCAGCGTTGCAGGCGGCTGTCCTTGTCCGGCACGTGGGGCTTGAGCCAGCGCGCGCAGAGCATCGGCGTCAGGGTCAGGGACACCAGCAGCGAGACCAGGATGGCCACCGCCAGGGTCAAGGAGAACTCGCGGAACAGCCGGTCGATGATGCCGCCCATGAACAGGATGGAGACGAACACCGCCACCAGCGAGAGGTTCATGGACAACAGGGTGAAGCCGACTTCACGGGTGCCCTGCAGCGCCGCCTTGAACGGCGCCATGCCCTCGTTGATGTGCCGTGAGATGTTTTCCAGCACCACGATGGCATCGTCCACAACCAGGCCGGCGGCGAGGATCAGCGCCATCAGCGACAGCACGTTGAGCGAGAAGCCCATCAGGTACATCACGGCGAACGTGCCCACCAGGGACACCGGCACCGCCAGCGCCGGGATCAGCGAGGCACGCAGGTTGCCCAGGAACAGGTAGACGACCAGTATCACCAGGCCGACGGCGATCAGCAGGGTGCGTTCGGCTTCGTGCAGGGTGGCGCGGATCACCGGCGAGCGGTCCATGGCCAGGTCCAGCTTGACGCTGGCCGGCAGAACCGCCTGCAACGCGGGCAGTTGCTGCTTGATGCTTTCGATGGTCTCGATGATGTTGGCGCCAGCCTGGCGGTTGATCACCAGCAGCACCGCCGAGTCGTCGTTGAAGAATCCGCTGTTGTAACGGTCTTCCACTGCGTCGCGGACCTTGGCCACATCGCCCAGGCGCAGGGCGGCGCCGTCCTGGTAGCGGATGATCAACGGCGCATAGTCGGCGGCCTTCTCCAGTTGGTCGTTGGCGCCCACCTGCCAGTGGCGCTCGGCGTCTTCCACCGCGCCCTTGGGTCGACGCTGGTTGGCGGCGGCGATGGTGCTGCGCACGTCGTCCAGGGCGATGCCGTACTGGGTCAGCAGTTGCGGTTCCAGCTCCACCCGCACCGCCGGCAGGGAGCTGCCGCCGATCTGCACTTCGCCCACGCCCTTAACCTGGGACAGGCTCTGGGCAAGGATGGTCGACGCCAGGTCGTAGAGCTCACCTTTCTCCTTCACGTCGGAGGTCAGCGACAGGACCATGATCGGCGCCTGGGACGGGTTGACCTTCTTGTAGGTGGGCATGCTGCGCATACCGCTGGGCAGCAGGTTGCGCGAGGCGTTGATGGCCGCCTGCACATCGCGTGCGGCGCCGTTGATGTCACGGTCCAGGTCGAACTGCACGATGATCCGCGTCGAGCCCTGGCTGGTACGGCTGGTCATCTGGTTGATGCCGGCGATGGTGCCCAGCGAGCGTTCCAAAGGCGTGGTGACGCTGGACGCCATGATCTCCGGGCTGGCGCCGGGCAGGTTGGCCTGCACGGTGATCACCGGGAAATCCATCTGCGGCAGCGGCGACACCGGCAGCAGGCCGAAGCTGACGCTGCCCAGCAGCAGGATCGCCAGGCTCAGCAGCATGGTGGCGACCGGGCGATGGATGAAGGGGGCGGAGAGGTTCATTTCCCTTCTCCCTCTGGGAGAAGGTGGCCCGAAGGGTCGGATGAGGGATGGTGGGCGATGCTGGAGGTCGAGCGGGGCTTGGCTACCCTCACCCCAGCCCGGCGGTTTGATGTGGTGCGGAAGCCGATCGCGGAATCGGTGCGCACAGCGCACCCTACGGTCTGGGTACGCATTGAGGGGGCGATGTTGAATGCACGGGCCAGCAGGATGACGCCGATCCGGTAGGGTGCGCCGTGCGCACCGGTGGTACGACGTGATGTCGTGCAGCGAATCAGCTTCACGCTTGCACCCCCGCCGCGCTGCGGCCGGTGAAGCGGCGGGCCAGGCGGTCGAAGGCCAGGTAGATCACCGGGGTGGTGAACAGGGTCAGTACCTGGGAAAGCAGCAGGCCGCCGACCATCACCAGGCCGAGCGGCTGGCGCAGCTCGGCCCCGGAGCCGGTGGCGAGCATCAGCGGCACGGCGCCGAACAGGGCCGCCAGGGTGGTCATCAGGATCGGCCGGAAGCGCAGCAGCGCAGCCTGGTAGATGGCCGCCTCGGGCGACATGCCCTGGTGCCGCTCCGCCTCCAGGGCGAAGTCGATCATCATGATGGCGTTCTTCTTCACGATGCCGATCAGCAGGATGATGCCGATGATGGCGATCAGGCCCAGGTCGTTGCCGGTCAGCAGCAGCGCCAGCAAGGCGCCGACGCCCGCCGACGGCAGCGTGGAGAGGATGGTCACCGGGTGGATGTAGCTCTCGTAGAGCACGCCCAGCACGATGTACATGGTCACCACCGCCGCCAGGATCAGCAGCAGGGTGCTGGACAGGGACGCCTGGAAGGCTGCGGCCGCGCCCTGGAAGCGGGTCTGGATGCCTTCCGGCATGCCGATGTCCTGCTGCACCCGCTCGATCACCGCCACCGCCTCGCCCAGGGCAACGCCCGGAGCCAGGTTGAAGGACAGGGTCACCGCCGGGAACTGGCCGATATGGTTGATGGCCAGTTGGGTCTGGCGTTCCTCGACGTGCGCCAGGGCCGACAGCGGCACCTGCCCGCCGTCACGGTTGGCGACGTGGATCTGCTGCAGCGCCTGCGGGCCGATCGCCTGGCCGGCGGAGGACTCCAGCACCACGCGGTACTGGCTGGCCTGGGTGAAGATGGTGGAGATCTGCCGCTGGCCGAAGGCGTCGTAGAGCGCATCGGTGATGGCGGAGATCTCCACACCCAGGCGTCCGGCCATGTCGCGGTCGATGTTCAGGTACACCTGCAGGCCCTTGTCCTGAAGGTCGCTGGCCACGTCCGAGAGTTCCGGCTGCTGGCGCAGGGCGTCCACCAGCTTGACCGTCCACTCGTTGAGCAGATCGGCGTCCGGGGACTCCAGGCTGAACTGGAACTGGGTACGGCTGACCCGGTCCTCGATGGTCAGGTCCTGCACCGGCTGCAGGTAAAGGCGGATGTCGCTCTGTTTGTCCAACTCGGGCTGCAGGCGCGCGATTACCTCACTGGCGGTTACGTCACGTTCGCCATGGGGCTTGAGGTTGATCAGCATGCGGCCGCTGTTGAGAGTGACGTTGTCGCCGTCCACACCGATGTAGGAGGTCAGGCTGGCCACAGCCGGGTCCTTGAGGATCAGCGCAGCAATCTTCTGCTGGCGTTCGCTCATCGAGCGGAAGGACACCGACTGCGGCGCCTCGGTAATGCCCTGGATGACGCCGGTGTCCTGCACCGGGAAGAAGCCCTTGGGCACGGCCAGATAGAGCACCACGGTGAGCACCAGGGTGCCGAGAGCCACCAACAGGGTCAGGCCCTGGTGCCGCAGGACCCACTGCAGGCCGCGGCCGTAGCGTTCGATCATGCCGTCGATGAAATCGCCGCTGGCCTTGTAGAAGCCGCCCCCCTCCTCTTTCTTCCCCCGCTTGAGCAGACGCGCGCACATCATCGGCGTCAGGGTCAGGGACACTACCAGCGAGATCAGGATGGCCACCGCCAGGGTGATGGCGAACTCGCGGAACAGCCGGCCCACCACGTCTGCCATGAAGAGCAGCGGGATCAGTACCGCGATCAGCGAGAAGGTCAGGGAAATCAGGGTGAAGCCAATCTGCTTCGCGCCCTTGAGCGCGGCGTTGAGCGGCGTTTCTCCCTCTTCCAGGTGGCGGGCGATGTTCTCCAGCATGACGATGGCGTCGTCCACCACGAAGCCGGTGGCGATGGTCAGGGCCATCAGCGTCAGGTTGTTGATGGAGAAGCCGGCCAGGTACATCACCGCGAAGGTGCCCACCAGGGACAACGGTACGGCGATGGACGGGATGATGGTGGCGCTCATCCGGCGCAGGAACAGGAAGGTCACCATCACCACCAGCGCGATGGCGAGGAACAACTCGTGCCGCACGTCGGTGATGGCCGCGCGGATGGTCTGGGTGCGGTCGGTGAGCACGACCACATCGATACCCGCCGGCAGGTTGGCGGTGATTGACGGCAGCAGCGCCTGGATGCGATCCACCACTTCGATCACGTTGGCGCCCGGCTGGCGCTGGATATTCAGCAGCACCGCCTCGTTCTGGTTGGCCCAGGCGGCGAGGCGTTCGTTCTCGGCGCCGTCGACGATCTCCGCCACGTCCTTCAGTCGCAGGGCGGCGCCATTGTTGTAGGCGACGATGAGGTTGGCGTATTCCTCGGCGGACTTGAGCTGGTCGTTGGCGTCCAGCATGGACACGCGGGTGGGGCCGTCGAAGTTGCCCTTGGGCTGGTTGACGTTGGAGGCGCTCACCAGGCTGCGCACGTCCGACAGGTTCAGGCCGTTGGCCGCCAGGGCTTCCGGGTTGACGCGAATGCGCACCGCCTGGCGCTGGCCGCCGGCGATGCTGACCATGCCCACACCGCTGATCTGCGCCAGTTTCTGCGCCATGCGGGTGTCCACCAGGCTATGCAGCTTGGGCAGCGGCATGGTCTTCGAACTGATGGCGAGGGTCAGTACCGGGGTATCGGCCGGGTTGACCTTGTTGTAGACCGGCGGTGCCGGCAGGTCGTTGGGCAGCAGGTTGGTGGCCGCGTTGATGGCCGCCTGCACCTCCTGCTCGGCCACGTCCAGTTGCACTTCGAGACTGAAGCGCAGGGTGATGACCGAAGCCCCACCAGAACTGGTGGAGGACATCTGGGTCAGCCCCGGCATCTGCCCGAACTGGCGCTCCAGCGGTGCGGTGACGGCGCTGGTCATCACGTCCGGGCTGGCCCCCGGATAGAGGGTGAGGACGCGGATGGTCGGGTAATCCACCTCCGGCAGCGCGGAAACCGGCAGCAGGCGGTAGGCGATCAGGCCGGCGAGGAGAATCGCCAGCATGCTCAGAGTGGTGGCGACCGGTCGCAGGATGAACAGGCGAGAGAGGTTCATACGCCGCCTTTCGCGTCCTGGCCTTCAGGCTTGGCGCCCTGGAGCTGTTCCGTGGGTTGGTTGGGGATTTCGTCGGCGTCGTGCACCACTTCCACTTCGCTGCCGTCGCGCAGGCGGTCGGTGCCTTCCAGCACCACGCGCTCGCCCGGCTGCAGGCCGCTCTTGACCACGGTGCGCTCGCCATCGTCCGGGCCGGTTTCCAGCTTGCGGACCTTCACCTTCTTCTCGCCGTCCATCACGTAGGCGAAGGTGCCCTGGCTGCCGAACTGCACGGCGGCGGACGGGATCAGCACGGCTTGCGGCAGCATCTCGGCACGCAGGCGGATGTTCACGAACTGGTTGGGGAAGAGCATTTCGTCATCATTGGCGAAACGCGCCTTGAGCTTCAGGGTGCCGGTGGTGGTGTCGATCTGGTTGTCCAGGCTTTGCAGCACCCCTTCGGCTTGCAGGCGTTTGTCGTTGCGGTCCCAGGCCTCGACCGCCAGTGGCTGGCCGGAGCGGAAGCGGCTGACCACTTCCGGCAGCTGGCCTTCGGGCAAGGTGAAGGCAACACTGATGGGCCGGGTCTGGGTGATCACCACCAGCGGCGTGGTGTCGCCGCTGCTCACCAGGTTGCCCAGGTCCACCTGGCGCAGGCCCAGGCGGCCGGCGATGGGTGCACGCACCTGGGTGAAGTCGAGGTTCAGCCGGGCAGAGGCCACCGCTGCCTCGTTGGTCTTGATGGTGCCGCGATACTGCGCCACCAGCGCTTCCTGGGTGTCCAGGGTCTGCTTGGCGATGCTGTCTTCGGCATACAGGCCCTTGTAGCGGGCCAGGTCGATTTCGGCGTTCTTCAGCTGCGCGCGGTTCTGCGCCAGGGTGCCTTCGGCCTGCTGCAGGGCAACCTGATAAGGACGCGGATCGATCACCGCGAGCAGGTCGCCGGCCTTGACCTGTTGACCCTCCTCGAACTGCAGCTTGACCAGCTCACCGTCGACGCGGCCGCGCACATTCACCGTGTTCAGCGCGGTAACGGTGCCCAGGGCCTTGAGATAGACCGGGAAATCGCCCTGAGTGATGGTGGCGACGCGCACCGGCACAGGTCCCGAGAAGGCGCCGAAGCCGGGACGCCCCGGCCCGCCCCTGCCGCCCTGGTGATTAGGCTTGGCGGCGGTTTCCGGCCAAAGCCACCAGATCAGGAGCACGAGCGCGAGCAAGGCGACGGCGATGGCCAGCCAGTTACGGAAGGAACGGGAGTTCGGGGATTTCTCAGAGATCGGGGACATGATTCAGGTCGAGATAGGCGAGAGCGTGAACGATAAGCAGTTGAAAGCAGAAGGCAAAGTCAATTTACCGGCTATTTACCTAGGCCTGACGCAGCGAACTATCCTTAATGACCTGCAATCGTCCTGCTTTGTGGGCACAACTGATTTCACCGGACCAGGGAGAGCTCCGTGTTCGACAGTTTCAGGCAGCACTTCGCCGCCCTTACCAGCCGCGCCGAGTTCCATTCCCTGCGCGTCGTCCGCCAGACCAGCGAGCAGGCCCTGCTGCGCCGGGGCGTCGCCGAGCCGCCGTCCCTCAGCCAGGACATGGGCGCAATGCTCAGCGTACGCCTGGCTGGCGTGGAGGCCTACGCGGCCACCGCCGACCTCAGCCCGGCCGGCCTGCAGCGGGCGCTGGACCAGGCCGAGACGCTGGCCCGGCAGATCGCCCGCTATGCCCTGGTCGACCAGAGCCGGCTGGAGTCGCCGCCTTTCAGTGCTCAGTACCGTTCGCCGGGGCTGGACCAGCCCTACCCCAGCCTTGCCGAGCGCTTCGAGTTGCTCGCCGAGGAGTCGGCGCACATTCCCGACGACCCGCGCCTGGTCAACTGGAACCTCTACCTGGACGCCCAGCGCCATGAGCAGCTCTACCTCAACAGCGCCGGCGCCGAGCAGTGGCAGGACCTGCGCTTCACCTATCCGGGCATCAGCGTCACCGCCTTCGACGGCAGCGACAGCCAGACCCGCAGCTTCGGCGGCTACGGCAGCGGCCAGCAGGGCGGCATGGAAGTCCTGCAGCGCCTGGGCTTTGCCGGAGCCGCGGCCAGGGTGGCGGACGAGGCCCTGCAATTGCTGCTGGCGCCCAACGCGCCCAGCGGCACCACCGATCTGCTGCTGATGCCGGACCAGATGATGCTGCAGATCCACGAATCCATCGGCCATCCGCTGGAGCTGGACCGCATCCTCGGCGACGAACGCAACTACGCCGGCACCAGCTTCCTCGGCCTGGAAGACTTTGGCCGCTACCAGTACGGATCGACGCTGCTGAACATCAGCTTTGACCCCGGCGTGCCGGAAGAGTTGGCCAGCTACGACTTTGATGACGACGGCCAGCCGGCGCGCAAGGAAATGCTCATCAGCAACGGCCTGCTGCTACGCCCCCTGGGCGGTGCGCTGTCCCAGCAGCGCAGCGGCCTGCCGGGCGTGGCCAACAGCCGCGCCAGCAACTGGAACCGTGCCCCCATCGACCGCATGGCCAACCTCAACCTTGAGCCGGGCGACCAGAGCCTGGCCCAGCTCATCGCCGGCATCGAGCACGGCGTACTGATGAGCACCAACCGGTCCTGGTCCATCGACGACGCCCGCAACAAGTTCCAGTTCGGTTGCGAATGGGGCCGGATCATTGAAAATGGCGAGCTCGGGGGCGTTGTGAAGAACCCCAACTATCGAGGCGTATCCGCCCACTTCTGGCGAAGCCTTGCTGCCGTAGGTGATGCCAGTACCTTCGAGGTGCACGGCACGCCCTATTGCGGCAAGGGCGAGCCCAATCAGGTGGTGCGCGTGGGCCATGCCTCGCCCGCATGCGTCTTCAGACAAGTGGAAGTCTTTGGAGGAGCCCAGTGATGGCCGACGCAGAATCCCGCTTCACAGCCCTGGCCGAGAGCCTGCGCACCAACCTGCAGGCAGGTGAGGACTTCAGCCTCTGGTACAGCGCCGAGGAATCCGAATTCATCCGGTTCAACCGGGCCCAGGTGCGCCAAGCCGGTCATGTGACCCAGGCCATCGGACGTTTGCGCCTGATCCGCGACGACCGCAGCGCAGAAATCGCCATCACCCTGTCCGGCGACCTGGAAAGCGACCGTCAGCGCCTGGCCGAAGGCCTGGTGCAACTGCGTCTGGTGATCTGCCAACTGCCGCCGGACCCGTACCTGCAAGTGGAACGCTCCGCCTGGCACCGCCGCACGGTGGACGACGCTGCCCTCCCCGACTGCACCAGCGTGCTGGCCGAGATCGACAAGGCGGCCAACGGCCTCGACCTCGTGGGCATCTACGCCGCTGGGCCACTGTACCGGGGCTTCGCCAACAGCTTCGGCGCCCTTGGCTGGCACGCGGCCCACTGCTTCAACTTCGATTGGAGCCTGTTCCACGCCAACCACCAGGCGGTGAAGGCCGACTACGCCGGCGCGCGCTGGGACGCTGCCGATTTCGTCAGCCGCTTCACCAATGCCCGCCAGCAACTGGAACACCTGGGCAAGCCGGTGCGCCACCTGCAACCCGGCGACTACCGCGCCTTCCTGGCTCCGGCAGCCCTGGACGAAGTGCTGGGCATGCTGTCCTGGACCGGCTTCTCGGCCCGCGCCCTGGCCAACAAGGAAAGCCCCCTGCAGCGTCTGCAGGACGGCAGCGCTTCTTTCAGTCCGCTGTTGAACCTGGACGAACAGGTGGCCGGCGCCCTCGCCCCGGCCTTCGGCCCCGAAGGCGCACCGCGCAGCGACGTGGCCCTGGTGCGCGACGGCAAGCTGGCCGGGCAACTGGTCTATCCCCGCAGTGCTCGCGAGTACGGCCTGGAAGCCAACTGCGCGGATGCCAATGAAGCCACCCAGTCGCTGGTGATGGGCCCTGGCACCCTGCCGGCGGACAAGGCGCTGGAGCAACTGGACCACGGCCTCTATATCGGCAACCTCTGGTACCTGAACTGGTCCGACCTGCCCGCCGCGCGCATGACCGGCATGACCCGCTTCGCCACCTTCTGGGTGGAAGACGGCCAGATCCAGGCGCCGGTGGACACCATGCGCTTCGACGACAGCCTGTTCAGCCTGCTCGGCGACCAGTTGGAAGCCCTTACCCAGGAACGCCAGCTGCGGCTGTCCAGCAGCACCTACGGCGAACGCCAGACCTGGTCGGCGCTGCTGCCGGGGGCACTGGTCAGAAATTTGAAGCTGACGCTGTAGGAGCGAACTGCGCAGGAGGTGATCGGTAGGGTGCGCCGTGCGCACCGGGAGTTGCCGGCAGAAGGCGCGGTGCGCGCAGCGCACCCTACGGGAGTCCACGCAGTCCGTATGATGGGTAGAGGCAAGAAACCCATCAATCAACAGCATGGGTATCGCTCCGCTCCACCCATCCTACGCAGCGGGTCAGTCGGGTTGATGTAGGTGCTCCTTCCAATGTGGGAGCGATTTCAATCGCGAATGAATTCGCTCCCACAGATCAACCCGACAGAGGAATAAAAAAGGGAGGCCATTGGCCTCCCTTCTTCATTCCCGCATCCCTTACAGGACGGCGATGGCAGCCGCGTAGTTCGGCTCATCGGCGATCTCGCCAACCAGCTCGCTGTGCAGGACCTTGTCGTTCTCATCCAGCACCACGACGGCACGAGCGGCGACGCCGACCAGCGGGCCGTTGGCGATGGCAACGCCGTAGTCCTTGAGGAAGTTGGCGCCGCGCATGGTGGACAGGTTCACCACGTTCTCCAGGCCTTCAGCACCGCAGAAGCGCTTCTGGGCGAACGGCAGGTCGGCGGAGATGCACAGGACCACGGTGTTCGGCAGCTTGCTGGCTTCGACGTTGAACTTGCGCACGGAAGTGGCGCAGGTCGGGGTGTCGATGCTCGGGAAGATGTTCAGCACCTTGCGCTTGCCGCTCAGGCTGGCCAGGGTCACGTCGGCCAGATCGCCGCCGACCAGGCTGAATGCCGGAGCCTGCTGGCCTTTCTGCGGCAGCTGGCCATCGACGTTGATCGGGTTGCCCTTCAGGGTTACTTGAGCCATTGCAAAAGTCCTTGTTTGAGGTGGTGTTGTAGGAAAACGCTGAGTTAACCACGAGCCGGAAAGATTGTCCTGACTTTCGAGTCAGCCAGCGTCGGAAAATCCTTCTGGATGCTAGCTCATTCGGGCGTTTCCTTGCCCTTCAAGGACCCCAATACCACCATCACGGCGCCTACGTTGATCGCGACATCGGCAATGTTGAAATTGGGGACGCCCCGCCCTTGCCAATGAAGCAGAACGAAATCGATGACATGCCCGAAGGCGACTCGATCGATCAGGTTGCCGGCGGCGCCGCCAAGCACCAGGGCCAGACCGAGCACGTGGACAAAGCGGTCATTGGACTGCCGGATGATCCACACCAGGATTGCCACGATGACGCCCAGGGCGATGGCGGCGAACAGGATGCGCTGCCAGCCACCCGCATCACCGAGCATTCCAAAGGCTGCACCGGTGTTGTAGGAGAGCTGGAGATCGAAGAAAGGAAGAACAGCTACCGCGCGCCCGAACTCCAATGACGCATCGGCCATGTACTTCGTCAACTGATCGACGACGATCACGATCAGGGAAACCAACAGAAAACCCGATTTCGACCACACCCTGGAATCCAACCCGACATCTCCCTTCTCGCCCCGCTCCAGCAGGGCTGTTCCAAAAAATGAAACTTTCCTCAGCGCCTATCCGCCGGCAACCACGTAGATCGCGAAACCGAGCCTGCGCGGCGCTCAATCACTGGCGTACACGGCGCTTCTCACCCGACTGACAAGCAGTCCTGAAGCTGCGATATCCGCATCTGGGACGTCAGGTTCGACTGCATGAAATCGAGGCTACTCAGCAACCTGCTGCGATTATCAAGACGCAAAGACCGATAACAACTGGTCGTGGTCTCCCCCCTTCCTCTTTCAAACACGGGTGTTTGGGGTGCCGCGAGCATTCTTCTTCTCCAGGATCATCGAGGCTTCGTTGTAGGCCTTCTGGAAAGCGTCGCTACCGACCCAGTTCACTGCCGTGTCTTCGTCTTCATCGTGGAAGATCCCGCGGTAGACAATCAGCAGCCCCATCATGAAGTCGATCGCCGACTCTTGCGATTCCTCCGCGACCACCAGCTCCAATACCGGGTATTGCAGGAATACCAGACACATCGCCAGCAGGCTGATGCCTTCGCCGACCTTCATCGCCTGGAACAGGTCGTCGAAGTGTGCCGGGTCGAAACCGTTCTCTTCGATGTCTTTGAAATCGAAGGTGCTCAGGTCGATTTCGACATCATCGAATGGCTCGTTGACCAGCGGATTGGCTAACAGCGGATGTACGACATTGGCTTTGGCTTTGCCCGAGCGGTTCTGCTTGGCCTTGGCTTTGGCACGCTGGGCGCGTTTTTGCTGTTTATTTGGGGAAGCCATCGAGGCGAGTTCCTTGTTCGATGCAGCCATGTTCATGGCCCAGGGTAATCGGACACGAATTGTATTCAGTCTTGGCCAGGTTCGTGAGCCAAGGGGGAGATTTTTCACGCTCTGAGCGTTTGCTTTCGACCACCAGCAGTCGCCGTTCTCTAAACTGGCATTAATGCGGATTTACTGCCTTCACCGGCGTCCGTTGATTACCTGCCAAGCGTCCAGACGGAGGCAAACGATGACACGGGTTCGCGTTGAGGGCTTCACCATCTCGCTCGACGGATACGGAGCAGGCCCGGAGCAAAGCATCGACAATCCGCTCGGTGTCGGCGGGACGGAGCTGCACCAGTGGCTGATCCCAACGCGCACATTCCAGCGTGCCTTGTTCGGCAAGGACGACGGTACGACCGGGGTTGACGATGATTTCGCCGCCCGTGGCTTTCAGAATGTCGGGGCCTGGATTCTTGGGAGAAACATGTTCGGACCCATTCGTGGAAATTGGCCGGACACCAACTGGAAAGGCTGGTGGGGAGATAATCCGCCGTATCACGTTCCAGCCTTCATCTTGACCCACCATGCTCGCCCCCCTATCGAGATGGAAGGCGGCACGACGTTCCACTTCATAACAGGGGGCATTCGTGAGGCGCTCGACCGGGCGCGCGAGGCCGCTGCCGGAATGGACATACGGATCGGCGGAGGGCCGGACACCATCCGGCAGTACCTTCGGGAAGGCCTCATTGATGAACTGCACATTGCCATCACGCCGGTCCTGCTCGGCCGGGGAGAAGCGCTGTTCGAAGGCGTTGACCTACGGGCTCTGGGATACGAGTGCGTTGAATGCGTAGCCTCGGAGAAAGCCACGCATGTCGTCCTTCGGCGCCAAGGACACACGGACGCCTAACCACTCGCTGAAGATCGACATCCCCAGTGATCGTGAGCGTCCAGCCACGTCACCTTCTGCACTCCAGCATTAAGGGCGAGCCCTTCCCCGCTGGCGGTAAAACGAATGCCGGAGATCGCTCGGCTAAGCTCAGGTGAACTGGATCTGCTTCGAACGCATCGCGCAGATCAGTTGTGGGTTGCCCGTGATGCCCCTGTAACGGGCGCGTGGCAACCTCCCAACCATTCCAGATGCTTGTCGGATGGTGGTCGTCTTGCGCAGCCTGCAATCACTCGAAGCATTCTTCCGGAAGGTCGCGACCTGGCCCGTTTCCTTTCCGCGAACGCTCTGGCGAGTGCTACGCAACCCCATCGCCGTTTCGCTCTATACCCGGCAACAACTCGCGGAGCAGCCTGACCGGCGCTTCAGCGGCATGCTCAGCCCACCGCTGATGCTGATCCTTTCCATCGTCCTCGCCCATCTCCTCGGTTTTGCCATAGCGGATCGACCTTCGCCATGGATCTTCGGCGAGTGGCTGACGCTGCTGGTGCGCAGCCTCAGCTACGGTCTGTACGTGCTGATGCCAGCCATGGCCATGCTGCGGGTGCGACGCGTCCGCATGAGCCCCACGACCCTGCGCGAACCTTTCTACATCCAGTGCTACCTGGCCTCCCCTCTGTCCATCGTGCTGATCGCGGCCAACCTGCTGGCAGGTATCCAGGTAGTGCTGGCGATGGTTCTCACGATCCTCGTTTGCATCTGGTACGTGTTCTCGCAGATCGCCCTGCTGCGACGGTTGCTGGACTTGCCCCTGCTACCGGCCACCTTCATCGCCATTTCCAGGTTCATAGTCGCCACCCTGATCATCCTGGCCTTGATGGATCTGCTGCGGTCCACATCCCTTGCGCATATCGGTTAACCAGTCTCGGTGCACAAGCGACTTCCTGATGATTTGCCAGGGATATGGACGACTTGCGCCGCCCCCATCGAATCAGCCAGTAGCCAATGCGCTGGCCTTATAAGCCCCCCTTGTTGGCCGCCAATACCCTCAGGCGCGGACAGCACCTGCCTTAGTGTTTCCCTCTGCCTGTCACAACAAGAACCCGTGCCCCACTGGCGGCACGGCACAAGAGAGGAACGCCATGCAGAACCCCAGATCGAGGCTGCTCCGCATCGCTGCCTTGCTGGCCCTGGCCGGATGGCTCGCCGGCTGCGGTGAAGCCCCCGAATCCGCGACGCCACGCCCCGCTACAACGCTGACGCCCGCTGACAAGGAGCTGGCGCAGGTCTACGACAACAGCTGCAAGATGTGCCACGCCAACCCGGCCTCCGGGGCACCGCAGACCGGCGATGTGGCGGCCTGGAGCCCACGCGTCGCCCAGGGGGTGGACAGCCTGCTGGATCACAGCATCAACGGCTACAACGGCATGCCGCCGATGGGCATGTGCATGCAGTGCTCGGAAGAAGAGTTCCTGGCGCTGATTTCCTTCATGTCCGGCCAGCCCGTCCAATAAGCAAAAGGTCCCCCATGGCTATACACCTCACCCGACGTCAGCTGTTGCAGCGGGCCGGCGTCGCCGGTGCGTTCACCGCACTTTCCAGTAACCCGGCGATGGCCCAGCTGGTTCGCGCGCCACGCCTGATTCCCTGGCGCAACTGGTCCGGCGGGCAGAGCTGCCTGCCGCAGGCGCGAGTGGCACCGAAGAGCCTGGATGAATTGGTCCAGATCATCCGTCAGGCCGAGGGCAAGGTCCGCCCGGTGGGCTCGGCGCACTCCTTCAGCGCCCTGGTGCCCACCGACGGAACCCTGCTCTCGCTCAGCTTCTTCAATGGCCTGCTCGCACACGATGCCGCTACCCTGCAGGCCGAGTTCGCCGCCGGCACGCCGATGTCGTTCATGGGCCCGGCACTGAAGGAGATCGGCCAGGCACTGCCGAACATGGCCGACATCGACTACCAGACCCTGGCCGGGGCGATCTCCACCTCGACCCACGGCACCGGCGTCGGCTTCGGCTCCTACTCATCCCTTGTCACGGGCATGCAACTGGTGACCGCCAGCGGCGACGTGCTGGACTGCGACGCTCAGCGCAATCCCGAGGTCTTCAACGCCGCACGGGTATCCCTCGGCGCCCTCGGCGTGGCGACTCGGATACGCCTGCAAAACCGCGAGGCCTATCGCCTGCGCGAGCGGCAATGGATCGCCAGCACCGAGGAACTGCTTGAAGACGTGGAGAAGAACACCCGCGAGAACCAGCACTGGGAAATGCTGGTGATCACCCATTCCGACTACGCGCTGTCCATTGCCCTGAACGAGACCACCGACCCGGCGACGCCGCCGCTGGACCCGACCGAGGAGGGCGGCAACGAATTCGTCAGCATCATCGAGGGCCTCGACAAGTACGGCAGCGACTTTCCCGCCGCGCGCCGGGCGCTGCTCAACAGCCTGCGCCATATCGCCAGTTTCGATGACCGGGTCGGCGAGTCCTACGAGATCTACGCCAACGTGCGCAACGTGCGCTTCAACGAGATGGAGTACTCGGTCCCGGCCGAGCATGGCCCGGCCTGCCTGCGGGAGATTCTCAAGCTGATCCGCGACAAGGACCTGCGCACCTGGTTCCCCATCGAGTACCGCTACGTGAAGGCTGACGACATCCCCCTGAGCATGTTCGAGGGCCGCGACAGCTGTTCGATCTCCGTGCACCAGCACTACAGCATGGACCACCACAACTTCTTCGCCGCCATCGAGCCGATCTTCTGGAAGTACGCCGGCCGGCCGCACTGGGGCAAGTTGCACACGCTGAACGCACGCACCTTGCAACCGCTCTATCCGCGCTGGAAGGAGTTCACCGAGGTGCGCCGGGAGCTGGACCCGAACGGCAAGTTCCTCAATGCCCATCTGTCATCGATCCTGGGCGTGGCCTGACAACAAGGAGAACCCATGAATCGCCGCAACTTCATCGCCGCTACGGCCGGTGCGGGCGTACTGCTCGCCGGGGTTGGCGCCTGGCTGCGACCGGCCGACAAGGGCGCCCCATACAGCGAGTACTTCGCCAGGTTGAATCGCGAGCTCAAGGCCTTCGGGCCTATGAGGCCGGTGATGCTGATCGACCTGGACCGGCTGGATCACAACATCGACGTGGTGATGCAGTCGGTCCGTCGCGCCGGCAAGGCACTGCGCCTGGTGGAGAAGTCTCTGCCGTCGCCGCAGCTGCTCGACTACATCGCCAAACGCGCCGGCACCCGCCGGCTGATGTCGTTCCACCAGCCGTTCCTCAATCACGATGCCGAGCGCTTTCCCGACGCCGACCTCCTGCTGGGCAAGCCGCTGCCCGTGCGTTCAGCGCAGCTCTTCTACGAAAACCATCGTGGCCCGTTCGATCCGACGACCCTGCTGCAGTGGCTGATCGACACTCCCGAACGCCTTCAGCAGTATCTGGCGCTGGCCCGGGCCCTGAACACACGGATGCGGATCAACATCGAGCTGGATGTCGGGCTGCACCGTGGCGGGGTGCAGGACAAGTCGACCCTGGGGCGGATGCTCAACTTGATTGGTGCCAACCCGCAGCACCTTGAGTTCGCCGGTTTCATGGGCTACGACCCCTTCGTCGGCATGGGCGTGCCCGGCATCCTCGGTTCGCCGATTGAGCTCTTCACCAAGGTCATGACGCTCTACGACGGCTTCGTCGATTACGCCCGCACGCAACACGCTGCGCTATGGAAGCCGGGCCTGACGCTCAACACCGCCGGCAGCCCGAGCTACCGCATGCATGAGAACGAACGCACCAGCAGCGAGGTGTCGGTGGGTTCGGCGCTGCTCAAGCCGACTCACTATGACCTGCCATCGCTGGTGGATCACCAGCCTGCGGCCTTCATCGCCACTCCGGTGCTCAAGAGCACAGGGGCGGTGAAGATTCCGGCGCTGGACGGCAAGTCGGCCCTGTTCTCCTGGTGGGACCCCAACCAGCGCGAAACCTACTTCATCTACGGCGGCAACTGGATGGCTGAACTCGAGTCGCCCAGCGGCCTGCGGTTCAACGGCCTCTACGGCCGCAGCTCCAACCAGGAGATGGTCAACGGCTCCAGCGCCATTGGCCTGGGGGTGGACGATCAGGTTTTCCTGCGGCCGACCCAGTCCGAATCGGTGCTGCTGCAGTTCGGCGACCTGTTGGCGGTGCGCGATGGCCGGATCGTCGAGACCTGGCCGGTGTACAGCTGAGGCCAGCGCCATTGCCCAATGGCGGGTTTCGCTCAGCTCTACCCACCCTACGAAGAGAGGAAGTCTATTGAGGCGAGACTTCCGGCGCTCAACCGGAACCTCAGGTCACCGACCTGAGGTTTTCTTGTGTCCGGGGAATGATCAAAGGGTGAAGGGAAGGTTCAGCTTGGCCCAGAACATTTCGCCCTCGGGGCGGTTCTCCACTGCGTATTCCTTGGCCCAGCGCATCTCGAAACTGGCGTACTTGAAGAAGGTCAGGTACGCGGCCGGGCCGATGGCGAACACCTGGCCACGCACGCCGTCGTCGACGTCCTCGCCCATGAAGGTCACGGTCCGGCCGAACTGCTCGTCGTCGGTGGTCTGCTTCAGGTAGTAGCCGTTCAGGCCCAGTCTGAGGTTGTCGGTCACCCGGTAGCTGGCGGAATAGTCGAAGTGGAACAACTGCCCGGAGCGGTAGTCGGTGTCGTGGTTTTCCTCGTTGAAGCTGTAGGTGGCCTTCACTGACAGCTCGGTGCGCTCGGAGGGCAGCCAGGTCGCGGAAACCAGCGGCTTGTAGGTGTAGAAGTTGTTGCTGGTGTTGGCCAGGCGCGTGGCGTCGTAGTCGCCGGTGGGCAGGGTAATCTCCAGCGCGGCACCCAGGGTCAGGTCCTTGCCCATGTCCCAGAGGATGATCGGTGCGATCGTGGTGTCGCCCTGGCTCTCACGGCGGTCATCCAGGCCGAACAGCGAGACCTGCTGGCGCATGTAGGGTTGCGCGACATAGCCACCCAGGCGGCCGCCGAAGACCCGCAGCGGGCTCAGGTAGTCCAGGCGCGGGATGATCGCGTCGGACGTGATCTTCACGTCCGGCACCTTGCCACCGAGGGAGCTGATGTCCAGCTTCTTCGCCTCGTAGTGGTTGTAGTAGAGGTTGAAGGCGAACATGTGGTCCGGCAGGTTGTTCACGTCCAGCGGCAGGACGAAGAAGCCATCGGTACCGGGGCCGATGTTGTCGACACCGTTTTCGGTGGCGTGGGCCGATAGCGCGAGGGACGACGCAATGGCGAGGGAGGCTGCCAGCAACGGCAGCTGGGGAACACGGATCGGGTTCATGGTTGGGCTCATTCTTATTGTTGGCGGACAACGCCCGGGCATGGCCCTGGGCACAGCATAGAAATAAGCGCTCAACACCAGATGATGCAGGGCATTGCCGGCCAATCAGGGGGGCTTTCGGGGACAGGCCGCAATCTTTTGTTACATCCACCCATGATTCGCCCACGAACGCGATAAGATGGCTCCGCCGCCGCACCCAGGCCGCGCGGCACAACCCAGAACAAGAACCGAAGGTGCCCCAGCTCGGGAGCAGCGCTCCATGCCCATGAAAACCATCGACTCCCCATTCGAACTGGCCCTGGTTTCGCCCTTCCTCCTGCAAACCCTGGCGGAAGTCGCGAGCGACAAAGGTGTCAGCAGCGAGCGCCTGTGCCGGGGCCTGGGGTTCACCCCGGACGACCTGCAGGACCCTGCCCAACGCATCTCCTATCGGCAGGCGACAACGATGATCCAGCGCGCACTCACGGCGCTCCCCGAGCGGGGCCTCGGCCTCTGGGTCGGGCACCGCAACGTGCTCGGCACCCTCGGCCTGCTTGGCCATGTGCTGTCCCTGTGCAGGACCCTGCGCGATGCCTTCAAGGTCGGCGTGCGCTTCCAGCACACCTCCGGCGGCATGGCGGTGTCCAGCCTGCAGGAAGGCGCCGAGGAGAGTTTCCTGGAAGTGGAATGCCGGCTGCCGTACGCCGACGTCCAGGTGTTCGCGGTGGAGGAGTTCTTCGCCAGCGTCATGGTCTACAACCGCGCGCTGATCAGTGCCGACTTCCAGCCCCTGCGTTTCGAGTTCACCCACGCCGCCCCGACCTACGAAGCCGAGTACCGCCGTCTGCTGGGGCCGAACGTGCATTTCGGCTGCCTGCACAACCGCATGGTGATCGCCAGCCATTGGCTGGACACCCAACTGCCCACCCACCACCCTGTCGCCCTGCGCCAGGCGCTCAATCTGCTGGAACTGGAAAGCGCCCAGGTGCAGCAGAAAATAGACCTGCTGCAAACGGTGGAACGCGCCATCGCCCGCGACTTGCCCCATGGCAGCCAGATCGAGAAGGTCGCCAGCGACCTCAACATGAGCAGCCGCACCCTGCGCCGACGCCTTGCCGAGCACGCCGTGACCTTCGACGCCTTGCTGGAGCAGGTGCGCCGGGCACGCGCCATGAGCCTGCTGAACAACCCGGAAATGCCCATCGAGCGAATTGCCGAAGAGCTCGGCTACAGCGATGTGCGTGGCTTCCGCCGGGCCTTCAAGCGCTGGACCGGGCTAAGTCCTTCGGCCTGCCGCGACGAGGCAGTGGCCTCGGCCAACTGAGCCACGTTCAAGGCTTCGGCCACAGCACCATCTGGGTACAACGGAACAAGGCAAGCTTCTGGCCGGAGGCTTCGTCTGTCACGACCGCATCCCAGACCTGAGTAGTTCTGCCGAGGTGCTGCGCGCGCGCCTCACAACGCAGAGCGCCCTGCCTTGCAGTGCCCAGATGATTGCTCTTCAGCTCGATCGTGGTGAAGGAAAGCGCGCCATCCGGCAGATGAGCCATGGTGGCGCAGCCGCAGGTGGTGTCCGCGAGAGCGACGATGGTTGCGGCGTGCAGATAGCCATTCGGTGCGAGATGCGCGGGCTGGATTGTCATTCGACTGTTCATCGCCCCCTCTGCCAGCTCCGTCATTTCCACGCCGAACAAACCGGGAAGACAGTCGTTGCCAAGGCGATTGAGTTGCTCGATGGATGCATCACTGCGGAGTCTGGTCATTTTCTTCGCTTCTCTGGAATTCAAAACAACTGGAGCACGCAGATAGCACAGGTTGTCGGCACTCCGCACCTCACGAAACAGAGTGCCAACCGCTTCCTCGGGGACTAGCCCACCAGCTCCTTCCCGAAGATCTGCCGTGCAATGACCATGCGCTGGATCTCGTTGGTGCCTTCGTAGATCTCGCTGATCTTGTTGTCCCGGTAGATCTCTTCCACCTTGTAGTGGCTGCCGTCTTCGGAAAGCTCTCGCAGGAAGCCATAGCCGCCGAATATCTGCACGCCATCGCGCGCCATGTCCCCGGCCGCCTCGGTGGCATAGAACTTGGCCATTCCCGCCTCGGGCTCAGGAAACTCGACGCCCAGGTCCATCCGCAACGCGGCCTTGATGTAGAGGTTGCGCGCGTTCTCGATCTGCGTGGCCCGCTCGGCCATGCGGAACTGCCAATGCTGGAACGCACCGAGCTTCTTGCCGAACGCCTCCCGGCTAACGAGATGCGCCGTCGAATGGTCGAACGCCGATTGCGCCATGCCGACTCCGGTCGCGGCAATGCCAATCCGCCCGAAGGTCAGGGTCGCCAGCGCCAGTCGCAGCCCTTGATTGGGCTCACCGATCCGCCGCTCGACCGGAACCTCCACGTCGTTGAAATGCACGTCGGCCGTCAGCTGCCCGCGGTTTCCCATTTTCCGGTCGGGCTTGCCGATCCGCACGCCCGGCTGGTTGGTCTCCACCACCAGTTCAACCATGCCGTCTTCCTCGCTGCGACAGAGCACGACGATGAAATCGGCAACCGGCGAATTGCTGATGAAGCGCTTTTGCCCGTTGATGATGTAGCGATCCCCGTCTCGCCGGGCGAAGGTCGAAACCGCCTTGGGCGACAGGTCGGTGCTGGCCAGCGGCTCGGTCGTGGCGAAGGCGCCGATCTTGTCGCCGTTGATCAGCGGCTTGAGATAGCGGTCGCGGATGAAGTCGCTCCCTCTTTCCAGGGTCCGGCCGGCCAGGATGCAGTGCACGTCGAACACCGCGGCAATCGAGTTGCTGTGATAGGCCAGCTCCTCACAGACGGTGGCCGTCGCCAGCACCCGGTGCTCAAGGCCACGGCCGCCATCACGCGCGGCAAACGGAATCCTGAAGATGCCCTGGCGTGCCATCGCATCGAACACATCACGCGGGAAGCTCTCAACGCTCTCATCGCGATGAGCGATCTCATAGGCGCGGGGCGCAACGAACTCGTCGGCAAATGCGCGGACCTCTCTGCGGATCTCGCGCACCGCCTCGGAGGACATCAAGTCGTGATAAAGCTCATCGGCCATTCGCTTGGGAAACGTTGCCATCATTCACCTGTCTGGGCTGGGTTGATCGATGGCGTCGAGTCTAAGGAGCGCTTTTGCTCTAGTGGATTGGCGAATTTGACAGTTACTATGCGAAAGCAGACATACACGAGATTCAGCCATGCCCAGCGTCGCCTTGATCACTCTCGAAGGTTGCTATGCCTCCAGCCTGACTGGGCTGATGGACCTCTTCCAGGTCGCCAACGCCCATGCCCGCAAGCAGTTCGGCGAGCACATGAAGCCCTTCGAATGGAAGTTCGTTTCGCTGGCGGGCGGCCCGGTCAATGTCAGCGGGGGCCTGACGCTCGCCACGGAATCAATAGCCAGCCACGACCAGTTCGACCTGGTGTATATCCCGGGCGTCTTCTACAGCGGCCAGGACGCATTCGAACGCTTCCTCGAATCCCAGGCGAACCTCGGCAGCTGGGTCGCGACGCAATGGCAGCAAGACGCGATCATTGCCGCCAATTGCACCGGCACATTCCTGTTGGCCGAGGTGGGCCTGCTGGACAAGCGCAACGCCACGACCACCTGGTGGCTGGAGCGGCGTTTCCGTCAGCGCTACCCGCGCGTGCACCTCGATGTCAGGCACCTGCTCACCGAGGATGAGCGGTTGATCTGCGCAGGCGGGATACCCACCTACCAGCACCTGGCGCTGCGGATGATCGAGCATTTCTTCTCGCAATCCATCGCCTCGCTCTGCGCCAAGACCCTGTTGGTGGATGTGGGTCAGACCGCACAGGCTGCCTATCTCCCGCTATCGGACACGGAGGATCATGGCGACAGCCTGGTCGCCAAGGCCCAATATCGATTGCAGCAGGACATGCGAAAGCCCGTGAGCATAAAGACGCTGGCGGACGAGCTGTCCGTCAGCCAGCGCACCCTCACGCGGCGCTTCAATACCGCGCTTGGCATGCAGCCGATCACCTATCTGCAGAATCTCCGGATTGAAGCCGCCAAACAGCTGCTGGAGATCACCGACATGAACATCGAAACCATCATCAACGAGGTCGGATACTCGGACGCCAGTTCGTTCTCCCGCCTGTTCCTGGCTCGAACGGAACTGACGCCTACGACCTATCGCGACCGTTTCAGGCGCACACGCTAGCCGCACTCCGGCATCCGCAGGTCCCTGTCGCCGCAGGGCTTGCAGCCACTCGAGATACCTCAGCGATTCGCGGTAGACGAACCTCCGCAACAGCCCATGGAACGCTTTCGGTACCGACGAAGGTCTGGCATTGGTGGGAAGAGCGAAGCCTGAAGCGCCGGTGATGGAAGCGCCTTGGCATCGGCTCGTTCCCGATGGCTTCGATCAATCCCCGAATACCGGCCTCATGAACGTACGTTCGTAGCTGAGAATGCAGCGGGTGTCTTCGGCGTACTTGAAGGCGGCGATGCAGTCCGGATCGTTCATGGAGTCCTTCCGGTACTGCTCGTAGGCCGCCAGGCTCGAGAAGGAAAACATCGCCATGGCGATGTTGTTGGCGCCTTCGGACGGCAGGAAGTAGCCGTGGTGCTTGCCGCCGAATCTTTCCACCAGTGGAATCCAGAGTTTCCCGTAGTGCTCGAACTCCGCCAGCTTGTACGGATCGAGGGTGTAGCGCAGATAGCAAGTGATCATTCCATGTCTCGCGTGAGTGGTAACGCACCGATTCCAGGATCGGCCCCGGCCGCACAGCATACCGTCGGCGCGCCCTAACGGATCGGTTTCATCCGGCTAGCCCCCTTGTGAAAGGTGGACCGGTGAAGCGTGGTCCACCCTTGTACGACATGCAGGCAATTTCATTCGCGAATCAATTCGCCCTCACCAGGCATGAGGACCGTAGGGTGCGCTGTGCGCACCGATTCCGGGATCGGCTTTCGCCCCACGTCAATCCGCCGGTGCGCACGGCGCACCCTACCGGATCGATTTCATCCGGCTAGCCGCGCAGGGTGGAAATCGTTTTTTATTTCCACCATTCGTGGCCAGGCCAGTCGCGAATCAATTCGCTCCCACAAGGCATGCGCGCTTAGAAGTCCCGCTTGTAGAACAGGTCCAGGGAGCTGGCCAGGCCGCTCGCGGCTTCCAGGTAGAGGCGCTTGGTCAGTTCGTAGCGCAGCGCGACGACGCTGGTGGAGTCCACCACGCCGAGGCCATAGCGGATGCTCAGGCGCTCGGTGATCTGGCCCATCGCTCCGTCATCGTCGAGCTGCAGGTCCTTGAGGCCGAGGCGCTGGGCCAGTTCGCTGGTCAGCGGTGCGCTGCCGGACAGGCCCATGGCCAGCGCCGCGCGGCCCACGGCATTGCCGTCGCCTTCGCTGCTGTTCAACGGCCGGCCAAGGATCAGGTAGGACAGCGCCTGTTCC
Source organism: Pseudomonas sp. BN515 (assembly GCF_029873155.1). NCBI lineage: Bacteria > Pseudomonadati > Pseudomonadota > Gammaproteobacteria > Pseudomonadales > Pseudomonadaceae > Pseudomonas > Pseudomonas sp. BN515. The sequence goes on from NZ_SSOH01000014.1 coordinate 166,754, forward strand.
TGGCTCATGGCCGGGTTGGAGAAGACTTCGGTGCTCGGCTCGTCGGCGCGGCCATTCAGGCGCAGGCCGGCGGTGACGTCACCCACGTTGCGCACGGCTTCCACGTCGAGATACGGCTGGTCCAGCGGGCCGGCGAACAGCAGGCGCGCGCGGCGCAGGTCGAGGCGCTGGCCATAGGCGCGGTAGCGACCGTTCTTCAGCACCAGTTCGCCGTTGCCGGTGAGGTTGTCACCTACCTTGAGGTGGCCCTGGAGGTCGGCGGTCAGGCCGAAGCCGGAAAACTGCAGGCGGTCCTGACCGACTTCCACGTCGACATTCATGGCCATCTGCAGCGGCTGCTGTTCCTCATCCTGTTCGCCCACCACGCGGGCATCCGGCGAGACCTTGACTGCCTGGGGCGGTAGCTGGCGGACCTTGATCTTGCCGCGCGGCACCTGCACCTTGCCGGTCACCGCCAGGCGCTCGCCGGCAAGACCGATGCGCAGGTCCGGCTCCACTTCCAGGTTGGCGTAGGGCTCGACCACCAGCGGCAGGCGCGACCCACGCAGCTCAAGGTCGACATCCAGCCCCTTGGCCCACGCCAGGTTGCCGGACAGGCTGCCCTGCCCCTGCTCGCCACTGCGCCATTGCCCGGACAGTTCCAGGCTTTCCCCGGCAATGCGCGCGTCCAGGCCCAATGCGTCGAAGCTCATCGGCAAGTCACCGCCACCGATGCGGCCATCGGCGAGGCGCAGGCTCCCCAGCACGTAAGGCGCCTGCAGGGTGCCGCTCAAGCTGCCGGCGCCCTGTAGGCGCCCTTCCAGGGTTTCCACCTTGGGCACGAAGGGGCGCAGCACGGCGAGGTCCAGGCCATCCAGGCGGAACTGCCCGGACAACGGCTTGTTCGTCGGGCGCGGATCGATTCGCGCGTCCAGTTGCAGCTCGCCCAGTCCCTGCCCCTGGAAGCTCAATTGGCTGTCTATGCGTTGCGGACGCAGGGTGCTGTCCAGCAACAGGCGCTGGTAGGGAAAGTCGAGCCAGCGGTCTTCTTCCTTCAGGCGCAGTACGCCACTGCCAGCGTCTACGGTGATGCGGCCATTGGGGCCGCTCGCCGGCAGGTCCAGCTTGAGGTCGGCATTCAGTTCACCCTGCCAGGCGAAGTCTTCCGGCAGCCAGCGCGCCAGGCTGGCCAGGGGGAAGTCGCGCAGGCGGTAGTCCAGCTTCGGTTCAGGCATCAGGCGCTGCTCGCCGCCGCAAAGGCTCGCCTGCCCGGCACGCCAGCAATGGGCACCAAAATTGAGTTTTCCGTCAGCCAGCCGCTCCAGCCGTGCCGGTGCTTCCAGGCGCCAGTCCTGGCCGCCGGCCTGGACTTCGCCGCGCGCCAAGCGGCCGCGCCAGTTGCCGGCGTCCAGCTTGCCGTCCAGCGCCAGCAACAGCTCGACCATCGGCCCCTTGAGATTGAGTTCCAGCTGCTGGCGCACACGGTCGCCGGAACCCTCGGCCGTCAACGTGCCGAATTCGTTGTCGCCGGCAGCCAGGCCATCCACTTGCACCAGCACACGGCCGCGCTGAGCGGCATCGAGCTGGGCATCCAGCTTCAGGTGGTCGAGACGGTTGTCACCCTGCCCCATGCGCTCGCCGGTCAGCGCCAGCTTGCCCTGCGGCGCTTGCAGGGTGCCGGCGAGGTCGAGGCGTCCCTGGGCCTTGCCGAACAGCTTCGGCCAGAGCTGGCCGAGGCGATTCAGGGCCAGGTCGAGATGGCCGCTGAGCTTCTGGTCCAGCTGCCCCTGCCCTTCGATCCGGTTGTCCCCCAGGCGCACGTGCAGGGCATTGAGCAGCCAGCGCTCGCCTGCACCCTCGGCCTTGGCCTGGAGCAGCGCGGGCTGGCCACGCAGCTGGCCCTTGAGGTCGAGATCGGCGTTCAGCTCCAGACGCTGGTCCCGCCAGGCGCCCCGGGATTGCAGCTTGCCGGCCAGGGTTCCTGGCAGTTCAGCGAGCCAGAAGGAAGGGTCCAGTTCGCTCAGGGCCAGTTGGCTGTCCCAACCCACGCCGTTGGCGAAATCGACTTTCACCTGGCCTTGGGCCTTGCCCTGCCCGGCCTTGAGTTGCAGGTCGGCCAGGGTGACGCTGGCGAGATCGCCGGCCACCGGACTGCCGAGGCTGAAGTCGCCCGCCGGCCCCTTGAAGCGGGCATCGAACCTGCCTTCGTAGCGCGATTCGGCGTAGCGCACTTCGGCATCCAGTTGCCGCATGTCCACCGGCGGCGGCTGCTCCTGGGGGAACAGTCGTTGCCAGGGGAAATCGCGCCATTGCAGGCGGCTGTCGATGGTGAGCTCCTGTTGCCAGTCGACGCGCCCCTGCAACGCCAGGGTCTGCTGCGGATCGCCGGTGAGCAGAAGCTGCTGGATATCCGCAGCGCGGGCATCGACGCGCCCCGCCAGGTCCAGCGTTACCGCACCGCCCTCCCCCGGCAGGCTGGCCTTGCCCTGTACCGCGTAGCCGTCCTTGAGGTCGCCCTTGGCACTCAGCTCCACCTGATTGAGGGTCAGCGTTTCCGGCAGGTCGGCGCTGGCCTTGAAGCCGTCGGCCCGCAGCGTGGCGCTAGCCGGCAGATTCTCCGCCAGGGGTCGCAGCTCGCCATCCAGGCGGCCATTGAGATAGCCGCGGCTGTCGGCCTGGAGCTTGAGCGTGCCTTGCAGGTCACCGTCGGCTTTCAGCGCCAGCTTCCAGGGCGTCTCGCCGGGCGCCGGCAGTTGCAGGCTGCCTTCCAGCGTCAGCGGCCAATCGCCTTCAGGACGCAGGGTGCCGTGCAGCTCCAACGCCAGTTCATCGCGACGCAGGCTGAGGCGCTCCAGTTGCAGGCCGTCTGCCTGCCAGTGGGCCACCAGGTCCAGTCGTTGCAGCTGGTCGTCGCCATCTAGCACGAAGCGCCCGACGCGCGCCTGTCCAATCTCCAGCGCCAGGGGCAAGCGCAACTCAGGCAGGCTGACGGGACCGGAGTCTTCGTCGGAAGCCGATGGCGGGAGGTCCAGCTGAATGCTGTCGCTGGCCAGCTCGTCGATGCAAAGGGTACGACGCAGCAGGCAGCCGGGGGACCACTCCAGCAGCGGCGCCTCTACCTTCAAGGCTGTGCCGTCTTGCTGCCATATCAGGCTCTTGGCGCTCCAGCGTCCGCCCAATGTGCCGTCGAACTCCTCGACCGCCAGCCCCGGTACCTGGTCCAGCAGCCAGCGGCCACCGGTTTCCGTGAACAGCAGGACGGCCGGAACCGCCACCACGCTCGCCAGGACGACGGCGAGCCCCGCGATGCCAACTTTCAGCGCGCGCCTCACAGTTCTGGCCCCATGGAGAAGTGGATGCGGTAGCCGCCCGGATCATCCAGGGCCTTGGCCAGGTCGAGGCGGATCGGTCCGACCGGCGAGACCCATCGCACGCCCAGGCCGGCGCCGCTCTTCATCGCGGCATTGAGGGAATCCATGGCATTACCACGGTCGACGAAGGCCGCCAGACGCCACTTCTCGGTGATCGGGAACTGGTATTCCGCGCTGCCCACCAGCAGGTAGCGGCCGCCCACCTTCTTGCCGTTGCTGTCTTCCGGCGAGAGGGTCTGATAGTCGTAGCCGCGCACGCTCTGGTCGCCACCGGCGAAGAAGCGCAGGGACGGCGGAATGGCGTCGAAGTCGGTGGTGGCGATGCCGCCGGCCTGCACCCGGCCCAACACGCGATGGCCACCGGGCAAGGTGTAAAGCCCCTTGGCCATGGCACTGGCGTAGGTGAAGTCGGTGTCGGAGAGGATGCCCTCCTTGGCGCCGCGAACGTCGAACTGCAGCGAATAGCCGCGATTAGGGTCGAGTTTGTTGTCGCTGCGGGTCACGCCGTAACTGATGCCGGGGATGAGGAAGCTGCTGCGGCCATCGTCGCTGCCATCGCCGAAGTCGAAGGTTTCCTGCTCCCAGCGCAGAGAGACCACCCGTTGCCAGTCACTGGGCAATTTGGACTGCCACTGCCCACCGATGGTGAAGCGACGGCTATCCACGTCCACCAGGTTCTCGCGCTGCAGGCCGGTGGAAAAACGCAAGGTGTCGGTCAGCGGCGGGTCGAGGGGAATCTCGTACCAGGTGCCGACGTTCTGCCGCACGGGGGAAACCTCGGTTTCCGCCCCCAGGCGATGGCCCTGGGGGTTGATCCAGTGACGGGTCCAGTTGGCACGGGCGCGCGGGCCCACGTCGGTGGAGAAGCCGACGCCCAGGCCGACGGTACGTGGCTTCACCGCCGCCAGCTTGACCTTGACCGGTATCACCAGGCCGCCGCCCTTGACCGGGCTGGCGTCCACCCGCACTTCATCGAAATAGCCGCTGGCCTGCAGGTTCTGGCTGAGCTTGGCGACCTGGTCGGAGTCGTACGGCGTATTGGCCGGGAACGGCACCAGCCGCGCCAGCAAATCCGGGTCGAAGGGGGTATCGCCGTCGAAAGTCACCGCCCCCAGGCTGTAGCGCGGGCCACTGTCGTAGACCAGTTCGATATCGGCGAAGCCGGCGCGCGGGTCGATGTCCAGGCGTTGGCGCGTGAAGCGGCCATCGAAGAAGCCGAAGCGCAGGGCCTGGTTCTGGATCAGTTTCTTGGCGTCTTCGTAGGCGCCCTGGTTGAGCTGGGCGCCCTGGGTCAGCGCCTTGCTTTGCGGCACGCGGAAGCCCTTGTGGGCACTGGCTTCGCCGTCAATCCGTATCACGACATTGCGCAGGCGCACCGGCTCGCCGGGAACCACCAGCAGGTGCAGGGAGGGGTCCTTGCCGCCGTCGATACGGCTGTCGATCTCGGCCTGGTAATAGCCAAGCGCCTTCGCGGCCTGGCGCGCCTGGTCCTCGGCGGAACGCCGGAAACGTCGCAGGGCTTCTTCATTGCGATCGCCAAGGGCGCCGATGTAGGCCTCGATATTGGCCTTCAGCGCCGCGTTGGCGGGTTCGATCTTCACATCCAGCGTGGCCTTGGCCAGCGCCAGACTACTCGTGCAAAGCAGGCCCAGCAGCAGCGGCCCGCGCAATCCTTGGCGGTATTTCATGCGCGGCATGCTAGCACGGCAGTCCGGCGATTCCGTCAGAAAGCTCCGTCAGAGGCTGGCACGCATCAGGGGTCGCGGATTGGGATGGAAGAACACGTGCTCGACTACAGGCCCCAGCGCCACCTCCCCCACTTCCTCGTAACCCTGACGCTTGTAGAACTCCAGGTAGCGGACATTACCGGTATCCAGCACCACCCCCTGGGAGCCGTCGTCCTCGGCACACCAGTTGTGCAGGGCTTCCAGCAGTTTCTCGCCAAGGTGGCGCCCCTGGAACTCCGGATGGATGCCCAGTAGCGGCAGCACGTGGTACGGCCCCGGCGGCAGGCAGGCAAGCACCGCGTCGTGGTAGTCGAGGTAGCGGCGCGTGCAGCGGAAGCCGGTGGTGAGCAGCATGCGCAGGCGCCAGCCCCAGCTCTCGGTGATGTCCAGGCGGCGCTGCGGTGGCGCAATCAGGGCGATGCCCACCAGACGCTCCTCGATCAGCAAGCCAACGGCCGGCAGGTCCTCCAGGAAATGCTGCTGCACCAGCTCGCGCACCGTAGCGCGCACCCGCTGCTCGTAGCCGGGTCTTTCGGCGTCGAACAGGTAGGCGAAAGTGGGTTCGTGACGATAGGCGTGATACAGCAGCGACCGTGCTTCGCGAGCGTAACCGCCGTCCAGCATGCGCACCTCGACCGGCGCGGTAGGGATGTAACCGGGCATTCACGGCACCTCATTTGTTATGGGTTCTATCGGGCCACAAGGGAACTTAGCACCAGTTCTTCCGCCCAGCCACGCGGCTGGCCGGCCAGTCATCCATGGGCTAGCATCGGCTTTTTGCCAGGATGCCTCGCGATGAAGATCGTTTCTTTCAATATCAACGGCCTGCGGGCACGTCCCCACCAGCTCGAAGCGCTGATCGCCAAGCACCAGCCGGACGTCATCGGCCTGCAGGAAACCAAGGTCTCCGACGAGCAGTTCCCGGAAGCCGAAATCCGCCAGCTCGGCTACCACGTGCACTACCACGGCCAGAAAGGCCACTACGGCGTCGCCCTGCTCTCCCGCCAGGAACCGCTGGCGCTGTCGAAGGGCTTCCCCGGTGACGCCGAAGACGCCCAGCGCCGCTTCATCTATGGCACCTTCGCCGATGCCCAGGGCAATCCGGTGACGGTGATGAACGGCTACTTCCCCCAGGGCGAAAGCCGCGATCACCCCGTCAAGTTCCCGGCCAAGGAACGCTTCTACGCCGACCTGCAGGTCCTGCTGGAGCAGCAGTTCCAGCCCAGCCAGCCACTGGTAGTGATGGGCGACATCAATATCTCGCCGGAAGACTGCGACATCGGCATCGGCGAAGAGAACCGCAAGCGCTGGCTGAAGACCGGAAAGTGCAGCTTCCTGCCGGAAGAGCGCGAATGGCTGGCACGCCTGAAGAGCTGGGGCTTGGTGGACAGCTTCCGCCAGCTCAATCCGGACGTGAACGACCGTTTCAGCTGGTTCGATTACCGCAGCCGCGGCTTCGAGGACGAGCCCAAGCGTGGCCTGCGCATCGATGTGATCCTCGCCAGCCAACCGCTGCAGGCGCGTATCAAGGATGCCGGTATCGACTACGAACTGCGCGGAATGGAAAAGCCGTCGGACCATGCGCCGATCTGGCTGGAACTGGGCTGATATTGCTACCGGGTGGATGTAGGAGCCAGCTTGCTGGCGAACCTGCTGAGCTCGGTCTTTTGCAAGCGAGAACTCTACGTCCCCCTCGCTCCTGCACAAGCGCCGAACCATCGCAGCGTGATTCACTCTACGCTCAACGAAAAAGGCCCATCGATGATGGGCCTTTTTTCATTAGTGCCGGTCTCAGGCTTCCTTCACCTGCTGGGTCGCACCTACCCGCATGATGGTTTCAATGGCGTGCTGCAGGGCGATCTCGGAATCGTAGAGATGGCTGCGCACGATCACGTCCTGGTTGGCGGCACGCAGCTTGAAGTAGTTCTTGCCGCTCGAATCGATGCGCCTGACGAAGCGCTCCTCACGCGCGCAGTTCTCGCGCATCAGGGCCATGGCGTCTTCCGCGGTGGCCCTGTCCTGGTACACGCCACTGTCCAGCAGGGTCCGAGCATCAGCCGCTTTCAATCGCAGGCGCCAGGTGCCGCTGCTGTTCTTGCGCAGCTCATACCAACCACTCATGTCACAAAACTCCTTCAGGTTTCGGGGAATGCGCTGCAAGACGCCGTTGGGGGCGCTCGCAGAGGCCGGCCACCCTACAGGCGAAGGTGATGAGCCGGGGCTCGGTTCCATGAAGGCAACGGGCCCTTCGGTGCAGGGAATTTTCCTAGGCCGGTGGAAAACCGCAGAACAGAGCAGTCCTGTCATATCTCCGTCACCCGACTGACTTAATCTCGCGACTCCCTCCAAACCCAGAACAAGGTGTCTGCCCATGCCGCGCGCCATGACCGCCAGCGACAAGGATCTGTGGGGTCGTACCCTCAGCATGTTGCTGCTCGGTTTCATCTGCTACGCACTTCCCTGGTCGGTGTTCGCCGCCCAGCCCGAAACCGTCCTGCGCATCCAGGGATCCAACACCATAGGCGCCAAGCTTGGGCCGGCCCTGGTCAAGGGGATGCTGGAAGAAGAAGGGATGCGCGCCGTTCACCAGACGCCGGGGGATCGCGAGAACGAGGTGCACATCCTCGCCCACGATGCCAATGGCAAAGAGGTCCGCGTGGAACTCGCGGCCCACGGCTCGTCCACCGGCTTCATCGCGCTCAAGGACAGCAGCGCCGACCTGGCTGCCTCCTCGCGCCCGATCAAGGACGCGGAAGCCCAGGACCTGTCCTCCTTCGGCGACCTGCGCGGCCATCAGGCCGAACAGGTGATCGCCATCGACGGCCTTGCCATCATCCTGCACCCGGACAACCCGTTGCGTGCCCTGACCACCTCGCAGCTGGCCGCGGTCTTCGCCGGCGAGGTGAAGACCTGGGAAGAACTCGGCGGCAAAGGCGGCGCCATTCGTGTCTATGCCCGTGATGACCAGTCCGGCACCTACGACACCTTCAAGGAACTGGTGCTGGCCCGCCAGGGTAAGACCCTGGCCGGCACCGCCGAGCGCTTCGAGTCCAACGACAAGCTCTCCACCGCCGTTAGCGGCGACCCGCAGGGCATCGGCTTCGTCGGCCTGGCCTCGATCAACCAGGCCCGCGCCCTGGCCATCGCCGACGGCGACTCGCAAGCAATGCCGCCCAGCGCCGAACTGATCGCCACCGAGGACTACCCGCTGTCGCGTCGGCTGTTCTTCTACATCAAGCCGGGTGAGGAGAACCGCTGGGCCAAGGCCCTGGTGCACTTCGCCCAGAGCCCGCGCGGCCAGGCGATCGTCGACCAGACCGGCTTCGTCGCCCAGCAGGTGCAGGCGATCAAGGTGCAGGTGCAGAAGGACATGCCGGAGAGCTATCGCGAACTGGCCACCAATGCCCAGCGACTGTCGGTGAACTTCCGCTTCCAGGAAGGCAACGCCAACCTGGACAACAAAGCCCTGCGCGACGTGCAGCGGGTGCTGGACTACCTGAAGCAGGCCGACAAGCTGCAACAGAAAGTGGTGCTGGTGGGCTTCGGCGATCCGAAAGCGGACCCGCAACGTGCCGAGCTCCTGTCCAAGCTCCGGGCCATGGCCGTCCGCCGTGAACTGGCCAAGGGCGGCGTCACCCTGAAGGAAGTGACCGGTCTCGGTGACGAACTGCCGGTGGCGGCCAACACGGCCGAAGAAGGACGGATTCGTAACCGTCGGGTGGAAGTCTGGGTGTATTGATCGAAGCCGACAGATCGTAGGAGCGAGCTCTGCTCGCGAACAGTCCGAGCGCGGTCCTTCGCGAGCAAGCTCGCTCCTACAAGACGTCAGAGGCCCCTTTCCCCGCCGGGAAAGGGGCCTCGCCGCATCAGAAGTCGAAGCGGGTGGTCAGGGTGAAGTTACGTGGATCGCCGTAGAAGCCACCGTTGTAGAAGCCCAGATTGCTGAAGTACTTCTCGTCGGTGAGGTTGTTGCCGTTCAAGGTGACGGAAACCTGCTCGGTCACCTGGTACTTGGCCATGGCATCCAGCACCCAGTAGCTGCCCTGGGTGTAGCGCTGCGGGTTCACGTCCGTCCAGATCTTGCTCTGCCAGCTGGCCGAACCGCCGATGCTCAGCTTGTTGAACTGGCCCGGCAGGCGGTAGTTGGTGGAAAGACGGAACATGTCTTCCGGCTCGGTGGTGGAGATCTTGTTGTCGTCGCCATCACGGGTGATGCGATGGGTGTAGCCGCCCTGCACCTGCCAGTCCGGCATCAGTTCACCGGCGACTTCAAGCTCGAAGCCCTTGGTCTTGGCGCCCTGCACCGCCCGGAACACGCTCCGGTTGGTGACCGGATCGATGACACCGGTGTCCACCGCCAGGTTGTCCTGCTTGACCTCGAACATCACCAGGCTGGTGTTCAGGCGGCCATCGAAGAACTCACCCTTCAGACCCGCCTCGTAGGCGTCGCCCTCTTCCGGCTCGATGGCCTTGCCGCTGGCGTCCGTTTCGCTTTCGTGGGGTTTGAAGATGCTGGTGTAGCTGGCGTAGACCGACCAGGTGTCGTCGAGGTCGTAGACCACGCCGGCATAGGGCACCACCACACCGTTTTCCTGCAGGTCCTGCAGCTTGCCGCTCTGGCCGGTCACCAGGTTGGTCCCGGTGCTGTCCATCTCCCAATTGGAAACACGGCTGCCCAGGATGACCGACAGGTCTTCGGTGGGTTTGAAGCGTCCGGTCAGGTAGGCCGCGGATTCCTTCAGCTCGTCATCCTGTTTGGAAGTCGGGTTGCCCCAGGCGGGCTCGGGGAAGTCGCCGGTCCAGCCGTTGATGGTGGACACGCTGTCGAAGAAGAACGGCCAGTTGGTGGACTTGGACTCGATGTCACGGTGCGACAGGCCGACCACCAGCTCATGCTCCCGGCCCAGCAGTTGGAAAGGCCCACTGGCGTAGAGGTCGTAGGCATTCTGGCTGGTCTCGTAGCGGTATTTGCCACGCCAGATGGACATGCCGCTGCCATCCACCGGATTCGGATTGCCGCTGGCCGCCGAGCCCAGGGTGATGGGCGCATCGGTCTCGGTGCGGGTGATCGACGCCTTAACCGTCCAGGCGTACGCCAAACGCTGTTCCAGGGTCACGAAGGCGTTGTCGTTGGTGTTGTCCCACTGGCTCCACTTGGTGCCGGGGTTGAACGAGCGGGAGAAGCGGAACTTGTTGCCATTGCTATCGAACAACGGCGTCGAGGGCCCCCAGGAAGAGCCTTCCGGACGGTTGGTCTGGCGGCTCACGCCGGCGCTCAGCAGGGTGTCCTCGGTGATGTCGGTTTCGAGGATGCCGTAGAACACCTGCTTCTTCTCGGACAGGTGGTCCATGAAGGACTGGCCGTCCTCGTAGGCGGTGACGAAGCGGCCCCGCACGTTGCCTTCAGGGGTCAGCGCGCCGCCGATGTCGAATTCGCTGCGGTAGGTATCCCAGCTGCCCGCGCTGGCTGAGACGTAACCGGAAAGCTCGCGGGTCGGGCGCTTGCGCACCAGGTTGACGGTGGCCGACGGGCTGCCGAAACCGCTGAGCAGGCCGGTGGAGCCCTTCAGCACTTCCACACGGTCATAGATGACCATGTCGGTCTGGTCGATGCCGTTGCCGAAGCGGAAGGCCGCCGGCATGCCATCGACCTGGAAGTTGTCGATCTCGAAGCCACGGGACTTGAAGCTGGCGCGGCTGCTGTCGAGCTTGTTGACGGTGATGCCGGGGGTCTTCGACAGCACTTCGCCGATGTTGGTCAGGCCCTGGTCATCCATCTGCTGGCGGGTGATGACACTGACCGATTGAGGGGTCTCGCGGGGCGAAAGCGCCAGCTTGGTGGCGGTGCGCGTCGAACCGGTGGTGTAGGAACCCGTGCCCTCGGTGGTCTCTCCCAGGCGGTTGTCGGTAATGGCTGTAGCCCCGATTTCCAGCGTTCCTTCGCCGTTCTGCTGCTCCTCGGCCAGCACCATTCCGGTCTGCAATGCCAGGGTCACCCCCAGAATCGCCATGGATAACGGATGGCGCGTGAGCCGCGCGGCAACGGCATCCCCAGCCGTCCCTGCCGCGTTGAACGCATTCTGCTGTTGCACTCTCAAACCCCTTGGATGGTCTGTCTGCTGTTTGGCCGGCTAACCAACGGATTCTTCTTCTGTGCGGCGCTCTTGACTGGCGCCTGGGGTCCGCGCAGACGGGATCGCATCCGGCGGCGGATGCGAAAATTACCATCCAATGATAATTATTTACAATTGTAAATTTAACGCATTCGTGTACGCACTTAGGAGATTTCCTACAAAGGGCAAAGAATTGTTACAGCGGGTCCGTTCCTCCTTTCCCCGACCAACGGTTAGGCTTCCTTCTGTGACGCCGGGCCCCTCTGACGGCTTGCCAGCCGCCATGTCGGAGTCACGTTTTATCAACGACAGAAGGAGGGGCTCATGGCAGCTCTACATGCATTTCTCACCGCCGACTTCCTCGGCACCGCCACCTGGTTGTGGCTCGTCTTCCTCACAATCGTCCTCGCCCTGCTGATCTTCGACCTCGGCGTGCTGCACCGTGACCAGCACGAAATCGAGATGCGCGAAAGCCTGCTGCTCTACGGCGGCTACTTCAGCGTCGGCGTGCTGTTCGGTGTCTGGGTGTGGTTCGAGCTGGGTGCGCAGAGCGCCCTGGAGTTCTACACCGGCTTCCTGGTCGAGCAGTCGTTGTCCATGGACAACGTCTTCGTCATGGCCATGATCTTCGGCTTCTTCGCCATCCCCCGCCGCTACCAGCACCGCGTGCTGTTCTGGGGCATCCTCGGCGTGGTGGTGCTGCGCGCCATCATGATCGGCCTGGGCAGCGCCCTGGTGAAGGAGTTCGACTGGATCCTCTACGTGTTCGGCGCCTTCCTGCTGTTCACCGGCGTGAAGATGCTCTTCTCGAAAGAGGAAGCTCACCCGGACCTGGCCAACAACCCGGTGCTGAAGTTCGTTCGCCGCCACATCCGCGTGACCGACGACCTGCACGGCTCGCACTTCTTCGTACGCCTGAAGCAGGCCGGCGAAAGCAAGGCGCTGCTCTACGCCACCCCGCTGTTCCTGGCCCTGGTGCTGATCGAGCTGGCTGACCTGGTGTTCGCGGTGGACAGCGTTCCGGCGATCTTCGCCATCACCCAGGACCCGTTCATCGTCTACACCTCGAACATCTTCGCCATCCTTGGCCTGCGTGCCCTGTACTTCGCCCTGGCGGCGCTGATGCACCGCTTCGTGTATCTGAAGTACGCCCTGGCCCTGGTGCTGATCTTCATCGGCGGCAAGATTTTCCTGCACGGATTCATCGGCAAGATTCCCCCGCTGCTGTCCCTTGGCGTAACCTTCGGTCTACTTGCCGGTGGTGTGCTGCTGTCGCTGCTGAAGACCCGCGACCGCCCGGCCAAACGCACGGGAGACCTGGAGAAACATGGATGAAGTCCTCATCGAGCCTTTCGAGAAGAGCGGCCGCACTTACTGGCGAGTACGCCTGGGGCATCGCACCCTGACCTTCCAGGAAGAGCTTGCCGCCCGCGCCTTCGCCGCCCAGCTGCACCTGCGGATGGGCTGGTGGAGGGCGCGCAACCCGGTGCCGGAGAAGGACTAGGCGGCCATTGCGTTGGTGGGAGCGAATTCATTCGCGATTGAAATCGCTCCCACAGCAAGGCGCCGCACTCTGCAAAAACGAAAAAGGCCCGCACGATGCGGGCCTTTTTTGTCGGATCAGCGCTCTTGTGCCGCTAGCACTTGAGCGAATTCGCCGGCTCGCGCCGTCTGGACAGTTGCGATAGATACTGCGGCGTGACCCCCAGATAAGACGCGATGCACTTTTGCGTCACCCTGTTTTCCAGGCCCGGATACTCTTCCCGGAATGCCGCCAGCCGTTCACGCGCGGATACGGAGCCCACCACGTAGGTACGCCTGGCCTGCTTCTTGAGGTTGTATTCAAGGAAACGCGCCGACACCTCGAACGACAACCGTCCCTCCGCCATCAGCCGACCCAGCTCAGGACAATGGAACTCGTAGGCTTCGACGGGCTGTTCGGCAACGACGAAGGATCTTGCCGGCAATCCGACCTTTGCGGCGAGTACATCCTCATGAGCGCCGGCCATCTCGCCTTCTGCGGCAAACCTCAGGGTGACCTCCGCGCCGCCTTCGGTGATGAAAGCCGTCCTCGCCACGCCGCTCATGATCCAGTAGCACGATTGTGCAGGCACGCCCTGATGCTGGAGAAGCTCGCCCTTGCGGAAAGTGACCGGCCGCGCCAACGCCGACAGGATGTCGAGCATGTGGTTGTAGATCGCTTCGCTGAACAGGTAGCGCGTCATCATCACATCGCGAAAACGCCCTACGTCATCCAGGAATGCTTCGTTCTTGTTCTTCATCTAGTTGAATGCCCGGTCCGTTTGGCTCGCGGTAGCTTGCCTCCGTCCTGAGCGTCAGGACAACCGGCAATACATCTGCGAAAGCCCCATGGAGACAAGATTATGCCAACAGCTTCCCGTCACACCGCAATCAGGCTCGGCCTGCTGGCTGCGGTGCTGGCCAATGCAGGCTCGACCTTCGCTGAGCAAACCGTGAGCCCGGACACCGCGCAACAGTTGGATCAGGGAATCGCCCGGGTGGAATCCAAGGTCGTGGCGTGGCGACGTGACATACACCAGAACCCGGAACTGTCCGGCCAGGAAGTTCGCACCTCCAAGCTGGTGGCGGATCATCTGCGCAAGTTGGGCATGAAAGTCACCACGGGTGTCGGAGGCCATGGCGTGGTGGGGCTTCTCGAGGGTGGCTTGCCCGGAAAGGTGGTCGCACTGCGCGCCGACATGGACGCGCTCCCGGTGCAGGAAGCGACCGGCCTGCCCTTCGCGTCCAAGGCGGTAGCCAAACACATGGGCAAGGACAGCCCGGTGATGCATGCCTGCGGACACGATGCCCATACCGCGATCCTGATGGGGGTAGCCGAAGTGCTGGCAGGCATGAAGGCGCAGATTCCGGGCACCATCAAGTTCATCTTCCAGCCCGCCGAGGAAGGATTTTCCGAGATGCCTTCCAGCGCCGATGCCCAGCGTGGGGCACAGGCGATGGTCAATGACGGCGTCATGGAGAATCCAAAGGTGGATGCCGTTTTCGGCCTGCACGTTGCCCCGGTCATTCCCAGTGGCGTGATCGGCTGGCGCAGCGGGCCGATCCTGGCCAGCGCCGACACGGTGCGCATTACCGTCGAAGGCAAGCAGACCCATGGCGCCGCGCCCTGGCTCGGCGTCGACCCCATCGTGACCTCGGCACAGATCGTCGGTGCGCTCCAGACTGTCGTCAGTCGTTCGCTCGACATCACCAAGGAGCCTGCCGTTTTCAGCATCGGGTCGATCAACGGCGGCAGCCGCGAAAACATAGTGCCGGACTCCGTCGAAATGCTGGGTACGCTTCGCACCTTCAATGAAGAAATGCGCACCGGCGCCAAGGAACGCATCACCCGTATTGCACAGTCGACGGCCACCGCCAATGGTGCCAAGGCGGAGGTCAGTTTCGGCCCCTCCTCCTATGGCGTGACGAGCAACGACGAGACGCTGACCGAAGCCATGCTTCCCGCACTCAAGGAGGCGGCGAACGGGAAGATCATGCAGGTGCCCAAGGCAGCGGGCGCGGAGGACTTCTCGGAATACCAGCAGAAGGCGCCAGGGGTATTTTTCATTCTTGGGGTAAAACCCGAAGACAGGCCAGTGGGACCGCCCCACTCACCTACCTTCGACCTCGACGAGTCGAGTTTCCCGGTGGGAATGAGAAGCCTGGCGATGGTGGCGCTGGCCTATCTCGAGAAAAACTAGGCACCGGGTTCGCGCCTTTCACGGCGAGGTTACCGGCGATAGAGAATGCTCAGGGGTTGGCGCAAGCCAACCCCTTTTGCGTCTGCGGGGGCGATCACTGACCGCTGCGCAGCATTTCCTTCGGTACGTACTTGCCGATTTCGAACTTGCCGATGGCCGCGCGGTGTACTTCGTCCGGGCCGTCGGCCAGGCGCAGGGTGCGCTGCATGGCGTACATGTAGGCCAGCGGGAAGTCGTTGGAGACGCCGGCGCCGCCGTGGATCTGGATGGCGCGGTCGATCACCCGCAGGGCGACGTTGGGCGCGACGACCTTGATCTGGGCGATCTCGCTCTTGGCCACCTTGTTGCCCACGGTGTCCATCATGTAGGCCGCCTTCAGGGTCAGCAGGCGGGCCATGTCGATTTCCATGCGCGAGTCGGCGATCTTGTCGACGTTGCCACCCAGGCGTGCCAGCGGTCGGCCGAAGGCGGTACGGCTGACGGCGCGCTTGCACATCAGTTCCAGGGCGCGCTCGGCCATGCCGATGGAGCGCATGCAGTGGTGGATACGGCCTGGGCCAAGACGCCCCTGGGCGATCTCGAAACCACGGCCTTCGCCCAACAGAACGTTCTCGTAGGGCACGCGCACGTTTTCGAAGACCACTTCGGCGTGGCCGTGGGGCGCGTCGTCGTAGCCGAACACCGGCAGCGGGCGAACGATCTTCACCCCGGGGGTGTCGGTGGGCACCAGGATCATCGAGTGCTGCTGGTGACGCGGCGCGTCCGGGTTGGACAGGCCCATGAAGATGAGGATCTTGCAGCGCGGGTCGCAGGCGCCCGAGGTCCACCACTTGCTGCCGTTGATCACCCACTCGTCACCCTGGCGCACGGCGCGGGCTTCCATGTTGGTGGCATCGGACGAGGCCACACCCGGCTCGGTCATGGCAAAGGCGGAGCGGATCTCGCCGCGCAGCAGCGGCTCCAGCCAGCGGCGCTTCTGCTCTTCGTTGCCGTAGCGCACCAGCACTTCCATGTTGCCGGTGTCCGGCGCGGAGCAGTTGAAGGGCTCCGGGCCCAGCAGGGAACGGCCCATGATCTCGGCCAGCGGTGCGTATTCCATGTTGGTCAGGCCCGCGCCCAGTTCGGACTCCGGCAGGAACAGGTTCCACAGCCCTTCCGCCTTCGCCTTGGCCTTCAGCTCTTCCATGATCGCAGTGGGCTGCCAGCGGTCGCCTTCGGCAACCTGCTGCTCGAATACCGGCTCGGCCGGATAGACGTAGGTGTCCATGAATGCGGTGACGCGTTCACGCAGTTCCTGGACCTTCGGGGAATAGGCGAAATCCATGCGGGGCTACCTTTTTGCGGGGCTGTTAGTGAGGTCTGGTAAGGATGCTAGAACAGGGCGTAAGATTTCCCTAGTCTATTTTCGGCATCTATGAACATTCATCACCGATATATGATCCGCTGATAAAAACAACTTTCAGGAGCACGTCCGGCATGAATTTGAACAAGGTAGACCTCAACCTCTTCATCGTCTTCGACGCCATCTATACCGAGGCCAACCTGACCCGCGCCGGCCAGATCGTCGGCATCACCCAGCCCGCCGTCTCCAACGCCCTCGCCCGCCTTCGCGAGACTTTCAACGACCCGCTGTTCGTGCGCACCGCCCAGGGCATGGTGCCCACGCCCATGGCGCAGAACATCATCGGCCCGGTGCGCAATGCCCTGCAGTTGTTGCGTGTTTCGGTGCAGGAAAGCCGCACCTTCAACCCGGCGCAGGCGAACAAGACCTACCGCATCAGCATGACCGACCTCACCGAAACGGTGATCCTGCCGCCGCTGTTCCAGCGCCTGCGCCGCCTGGCACCGACCGTGCAGATCGAAAGCTTCCTGGCCAAGCGCCGCGAAACCACCAAGGAGCTGGCCGCCGGTCGCCTGGACTTCGCCGTGGACGCCCCGCTGAACACCGACCCGCAGGTGCGCCACGTCAAGCTGATGGAAGACCGCTACGTCTGCGCCATGCGCCGCGGCCACCCGCTGGCCAAGGAAAAGATCACGCTGGACGAGTACCTGTCGCTCTCGCACATCCAGATATCCAGCCGCCGCAGCGGCCTGGGCTATGTGGACCTGTCGCTGGGCAAGATGGGCATCCAGCGCAAAGTCATCTTGCGCTCGCAGCACTACCTGATGGCGTCCACCGTATTGCACGGCACCGATCTCGCCATCACCGTTCCCGAACGCTTCGCCCGTCGCCAGGACCTGCACTACGTGGATGTGCCGGTGCACGACGTGCCCGCCCTGGAGACGCACCTCTACTGGCACGAAAGCACCGACCAGGACCCGGCCAACCGCTGGATGCGCGAGCAGATCATCGAGATCTGCCAGCAGGTGACGGCGCAGGAGCAGAAGGAAAGGGCGTGATTTCTGCAGAATGATCGCCATCCCGACGTTGTGGGAGCGATTTCAATCGCGATTGCAGTCCGAAGGGCTGCTACGCAGCCCAATCGCGAATGAATTCGCTCCCACAGTGAATCTGCATCCACAGACTACATTCCGACTACCGCCCAAACACCGGCTTCCTCTTCTCGATAAAGGCCCCCATGCCTTCCTTCTGATCCGGCGTGGCGAATACCGCCTGGAACATCCGCCGCTCAAAGCGCAGGCCCTCGCCCAGCGAGCCTTCGTCCACCCGGTTCACACACTCCTTGAGCATCATCACCGCCGTGCGCGATTGCGCGGCGATGCGGCTGGCGCTGTCCAGGGCTTCCTCCAGCAATTCCGCCGCCGGCACCACGCGCGCCACCACGCCGCTGCGTTCGGCTTCGATGGCATCCATGCTGCGGCCGCTCAGCAGCATTTCCATGGCCTTGGCGCGGCCTACGAGACGGGTCAGGCGCTGGACGCCGCCCGCTCCGGGAATCACCCCCAGCTTCACCTCCGGCAGGCCGAAACGTGCCGTGTCGGCGGCAATGATGAAGTCGCACATCAGCGCCAGCTCGAAACCACCGCCCAGGGCGTGACCGGCCACGGCCGCGATTATCGGTTTGCGCCGCTGCGCCACGCGGTCCCAACGGCCGAGGAAGTCGTCAAGATAAGTGCCGGGGAAGCACAGGCTGGCCATTTCCTTCACATCGGCACCGGCCGCGAAGGCCTTGGCGGAACCGGTGATCAGCACGCAACCGATGGCAGCGTCCCGTTCGAATCCGTCGAGCACCTGGTTCAGCTCATCGATGAGCTGGGTGTTGATGGCGTTCAGGGCTTCGGGGCGATTGAGGGTGACCAGGCCGACAGCGCCGGCCTGCTCCACCAGCAGGGTCTGGTAGGTCATATCGGTTTCCTTGAATAGGGATGGGCAGACCTGCGGTCTGCATTCGCGATTGAAATCGCTCCCACAAGGGCCCGAGTAACTCGACTGTGGGAGCGAATTCATTCGCGAAAAATCAGAGGCTGCGGGCAATCACCATCCGCTGCACATCCGAGGTGCCTTCGTAGATCTGGCACACCCGCACGTCGCGGTAGATGCGCTCCACCGGGAAGTCCTTCAGGTAGCCGTAGCCACCCAGGGTCTGGATGGCTGCGGAGCAGACCTTCTCGGCCATTTCCGAGGCGAACAGCTTGGCCATGGACGCCTCGGTCAGGCACGGCATACCGGCTTCGCGCAGGCTCGCGGCGTGATGAACCATCTGCCGCGCCACGGCGATCTGGGTTGCCATGTCGGCCAGGCGGAAGGCCACGGCCTGGTGCTCGATGATCGGCTTGCCGAAGGTCTTGCGCTCGTGGGCGTAGTCGCGCGCCGCTTCGAAGGCTGCGCGGGCCATGCCGACGGATTGCGCGGCGATGCCAATGCGCCCGCCTTCGAGGTTGGACAGGGCAATGCGATAGCCATCGCCCTCCTCGCCCAGGCGCAGGGACGCCGGGATACGCACATCATCCAGCTGGATCTGGCAGGTATCGGAGGCGTGCTGGCCGAGCTTGTCCTCCACCCGCACCACCTGGTAGCCGGGCGTGTCGGTGGGGACGATGAAGGCGCTGATGCCCTTCTTGCCAGCCTGCGGGTCGGTGACGGCGAAGACGATCACCATCCCCGCATGACTGCCCGATGTGATGAACTGCTTGGCGCCGCTCAGCACGTAATGATCACCGTCGCGGCGGGCGCGGGTGCGCAGGTCGCTGGCATCCGATCCGGCCTGGGGCTCGGTGAGCGCGAAGGCGCCGATCATCTCGCCGGTGGCCAACGGGCGCAGGAAGCGCTCCTTCTGTTCCTGGCTGCCGTACTTGAGGATCGGCATGCAACCCACCGAGTTGTGCACGCTCATGATGGTGGAGCAGGCGCCGTCGCCAGCGGCGATCTCTTCCAGCGCCATGGCATAGGCCAGGTGGCCGGTGGCCGCGCCACCCCATTCTTCCGGCACCAGCATGCCGAGGAAGCCCAGTTGCGCCATCTCGCGGATGGCCTCGGCGGGGAAGCGGTGTTCGCGGTCCCAGGACTCGGCGAAGGGTTTCAGCCGCTCCTGGGCGAACTGCCGGGCCATATCGCGGATCTGGATTTCGTCTTCGTTCGGGATCATCGCCCTGCCCTCACTTGATCAGTTCGATAGCGACAGCAGTGGCCTCACCGCCACCAATGCACACCGACGCCACGCCACGCTTCAGGCCGTATTGCTGGAGCGCATTGAGCAGGGTCACCAGCACACGGGCACCGGAGGCGCCGATGGGGTGGCCCAGGGCGCAAGCGCCGCCATGGACGTTGATTCTGTCGTGGGAGATGTCCAGGTCACGCATGGCGACCATGGGCACCACGGCGAAGGCTTCGTTGACCTCGAACAGGTCCACCTCGTTCAAGCTCCAGCCGGTACGGGTCAGCAGGCGCTGGATAGAACCCACCGGCGCAGTGGTGAAGAGGTTCGGTGCCTGGGCGAAGGACGCATGGCCGGCAACCTGGGCCAGCGGCGTCAGACCGCGCTTCTCCGCTTCTTCCAGGCGCATCAGCAGCAAGGACGCGGCGCCATCGGAAATGGAGCTGGAGTTGGCCGCAGTGACGGTGCCGCCTTCGCGGAACGCCGGCTTGAGGGTGGGAATCTTGTCCAGGCGCGCTTTCGGCGGCTGTTCGTCCTGGCTGATGGTCACCAGGTCGCGACCGGCTTTCGCTTCCACCGGAACGATCTCGGCGGTGAAGCGACCGTCGGCCATGGCTTTCTGGGCACGGGTCAGCGAGGCGATGGCGAAGGCGTCCTGCTGCTCGCGGGTGAAGCCATAGGCCTGCGCGCAATCCTCGGCGAAGGTGCCCATCAGGCGGCCCTTGTCGTAGGCGTCTTCCAGGCCGTCGAGGAACATGTGGTCGAGCACCTTGCCGTGGCCCATGCGGTAGCCGGAGCGGGCGCGCTCCAGCAGGTAGGGCGCGTTGGACATGCTCTCCATGCCCCCGGCCAGCACCACGTCGGCACTGCCGGCACGCAGCAGGTCGTGCGCCAGCATCACGGTTTTCATGCCCGAGCCGCACATCTTGTTCACCGTGGAGCAGACCACACCCTGAGGCAGGCCGGCGCCGAGTGCGGACTGGCGCGCAGGAGCCTGGCCCTGACCGGCCTGCAGCACGCAGCCCATGATGACCTCGTCCACGGCGTCGCCCTGAAGGCCGGCGCGTTCCAGCACGGCGCGGTTGGCGGCGGCGCCCAGTTGCGCGGCGGTCATGTCCTTGAAGTCACCCAGAAAACCGCCCATGGCGGTACGGGCAGCACTGACGATAACGATGGAATCCTTGTTCATGGCGTCCTCCTTACTTCGCGGCCATACGGATAGCGCCGTCGAGGCGAATCACTTCGCCATTGAGCATGGCGTTCTCGACGATGTGGCGGACCAGGGAAGCGTACTCGGCCGGACGGCCAAGACGCGGCGGGAAAGGCACGGCGGCACCGAGGGAGTCACGGACTTCCTGGGGCATGCCGGCCATCATCGGCGTTTCGAAGATGCCGGGAGCAATGCACATCACGCGGATGCCGTGGCGCGCCAGTTCACGGGCGACAGGCAGCGTCATGCCGACCACTCCGCTCTTGGAAGCGGAATAAGCGGCCTGGCCGATCTGGCCGTCGAAGGCTGCAACCGAGGCGGTGTTGATGATCACGCCGCGCTCGCCCTCCTCGTTCGGTTGCCCCTGGGACATGGCCTCGGCGGCCAGGCGCAGCATGTTGAAGCTACCGACGAGGTTGATGCTGATGGTCCGCGCAAAGCTGTCCAGACCGTGGGCTCCGTTGCGGCCGATGACCTTTTCGGCAGGCGCAACGCCAGCGCAGTTGACCAGTCCATGCAGGCCACCAAAGGCCTCCACTGCGGCGGCCACGGCGGCGCGGGCATCTTCTTCACGGGTGATGTCGGCCTTCACGAAGCGGGCATTGGCGCCCAATTCTTCGGCGCGGGCGTTGCCAGCGTCGGCATTGATGTCCACCAGCACCACCTTGCCGCCCTGCCCCACCAGTTCACGGGCGGTGGCCAGGCCGAGGCCGGAGCTGCCGCCGGTCACCAGAAAAACGGAATTCTCGATACGCACGATTGCTACTCCTCGGGGTTCAGTTGGCGGCGGCCGCTTGGGCCTTGGCGATCTCCTGGTTACGCAGGAGGAAACGCTGGATCTTGCCGCTCGGGGTCTTGGGCAATTCCGCGACGAACTCGATCTCGCGCGGATAGGAATGGGCGGACAGGCGCTTGCGCACGTATTGCTGCAGTGCGTCGGCCAGTTCGGGGTCGGCGCTGTGACCGGCGTGCAGCACGACGAAGGCCTTGACCAGTTCGGTGCGCTCCGGGTCGGGCTTGCCGATCACCGCGGCTTCGATCACCGCCGGGTGCTCGATCAGCGCGCTCTCCACATCGAAGGGGCCGACGCGGTAGCCGGAGGTGGTGATCACGTCGTCGGCGCGACCAACGAAGCTGATGCTGCCGTCCTCGTTCAGCTCCACGGTGTCACCACTCAGATAGTAGTCACCGACGAAGGCCTTGGTGGCCATCCCCTGATAGCCGGGGAACCAGAACAGCGGCGAGCGCGGCATGTCCAGGGCGAGGATGCCGGGCTGGCCGACGGGCAGTTCGCGGTGCTGTTCGTCCAGCACCACCACGCGGTGGCCGGGCATGGCGAAGCCGGCGGCCCCCAGGCGCACCGGGTGTTCCAGCGCATGGTGATTGCACAGCACCATGCCCAGTTCGGTCTGGCCGTAGTGGTCGTGGATGGTGCAGCCCAGGCCCTCGCCGAACCAGCGGATCACCTCCGGGGTCAGCGGTTCGCCGGCACTGCTGACGGCACGCAGGTTGCCCTTGATGGCGGCTTCCACCTCATCGCGGGCGGCCAGCAGCAGGCGGTAAGCCGTGGGCGAGCCGGCCAGGTTGGTGATGCCATGCTCGCGGATAATGCGGCAGGTGCTTTCTACGGTGAAACCACCCTCGTAGAAGGTAGTGGCGTGGCCCATGGCGAGCGGACCGGTCACGGCGTAGTACAGGCCGTAGGCCCAGCCCGGATCGGCCAGGTTCCAGAACTTGTCGCCCGGGCGCAGATCGACCGCGTCACGCATGTAGCTGACGAAGGCGACGATGGCCTTCAGCGGCACGGCCAGCGGTTTCGCCAGGCCGGTGGTGCCGGAGGTGAACATCAGCAGGAAGGGATCGGAGGCCTTGCGCAGCACCGGCTCGAAGCTGTCCGACTGGCGCTCCAGTTCGGCCCAGAAGTCGTCGCCCACCGTCAGCACCGGCGGAACGCCAACTACTTCGTCCAGTTTGGGGCGGTTGGTGAGGTCGGTGACCACCAGCTTCGAACCCGCGCCTTGCACCCGGTGCTCGATGGCCTTGGGCCCGAAGGCAGTGAACAGCGGCTGGTAGACGGCACCGGCACGCCAGGTGCCGAGGATGGTGATCAGCAGCTCCGGAGTACGCGGCAGCATGCCCGAGACGCAATCGCCAGGCTGAACGCCACGCGCTTTCAGGAAGTTGGCGAAGCGCGCAGAGGCGTCCTTGAGCTGGGCGAAGGTCCAGGTGGCCTGCTCACTGTTGCGCCCCTCCCAGACCAGCGCGACGCGGCCGGGCTCGGCGTGGCGGTCGCAGCATTCGACGCAGGCATTCAGGGCATCGAGATCGCCCGCCAGGGTGGTGGACGCGGCGCTGGCGTAGTCGAACTCGTGGGCAGCGGTGAAGTAATCGCGCATCGGGAGGACTCCCAGGTTGTTTTTGTTGGAGTACCGGGATGGTCGCGCCGGGGGGCGGTGGCGGCAATGTCGAAAGGCATCAACCTGGGTGAGCGGAATTGACAGGGGGATTGGGAGGGCAGGACTGCGTCCTGCTTTCGCGAATGAATTCGCTCCCACAGAAGTTCACCCACTGCACGGACAGCCCCCTCTCCCTCTGGGGTGAAGAGGCATGCTTTCGGAAGCACTGCTTCCGTTGCCGATGAACGCCTGAGCGCGAAGCGATCTGGTCGGGGCGCAGAGCGGGGTTGGGGTGAGGGAAGTCAGGTGTGGCGGGGTGTTCGTCAGGCAGACCTGCGGTCTGCTTGGCGAATGAATTCGCCCCTACAGAAAAGCAGAGCGCCCTCTG